>CAZFHR010000026.1:0-10723 GCA_964519115.1 uncultured Candidatus Izemoplasmatales bacterium | reverse complement strand
CGCTTCCGCGCCCTTTCGCGCACGAATTTCGAAAACTGGGTGGCATAATCTGGGCGCCCGTGATATAATATTCCTCACAAATTGCGTTCATTTCACCGCTTTCATGCCAACGCCTCTTTTTTTTACCCGGCGGCTGAAAGCGCTTAACTCAACGGGGGGATTCCATCATGGTACAAGGAATCATTCTGGCCGGCGGCTTGTCAAGCCGCGCCGGATGCAATAAAATGACGCTGGTCTATCAGGGCAAGACGATCATTGCCCGCGTCGTCGAGACCTTCCAGGATTTCGTCGACAAGGTCATCGTCGTCACCGGCAAATACCACGACGACACCGTCGCTGCCCTTTCCGGTTATCCGAAGGTGGCTTTCGTCCGCAATCCGCTCTATGCGATGGGAATGTTCAGTTCCGTCCAATGTGGCGTCCAGGCCGCTTCTGGTGATCTTCTGATCATCCCCGGTGACATGCCGCTCGTCAAGAAAGCGACGATCCGGGCGCTGCTTGCCGCCACGGGAAACGTCCGCGTTCCCGTCTACAAACACCGGAAAGGCCATCCGATCTTCATCGCCGCGAAACTCCGCTTTGATCTGCTCGGCGAAGAAGACGAGCGCGGCCTCAAGGCATTTCGTGACCGCCATGATCCGACGATGGTCGAAACCGATGACGAAGGGATTTTGATCGACGTCGATTCGATGAAAGACTATGAACACCTGAACAAGATCAAGGAAGGGGATGCCAGCCATGCGGATTGAGAATATCTTCCGCGCCGCTTCGGTCGAAGAGGCGTATAAGGAATACCAACGCGACAAGACCTCCGTCCTTTTCGGCGGTGGCGCCTGGATCAAACTGACGCTCAAGGAAGTCGCCAACGCGATCCTCATCGATGGCCTTGGCCTCGATGAAGTTCTGGAAACGCCGGACGCCTTTGAAATCGGTCCGATGTGCACGCTCGCCAAGATCGTGTCCCACCCCGGACTCGGCATCCTTCACGACGGCATCCTGCCACAGGCGTGCCATCAGGTGATGGGGATCGCCGTCGAGAACATCGCCACGATCGGCGGCAGCGTCATGGGTGGATTCGCCTTTTCCGACGTCATCACGCCGCTCTTGGCGATGGATGCGAAACTGCTCTTCCACAAACATGAACCGATGGCGATCGCCGATTTTCTGGCGAAGCGCGCCGGTTTCCGCGACATCCTCGTGGGCATCAATGTGCCCAAGACCGAGGGCCGCGGCTATTTCCACAAGATTGCGAAAACCCGGCTTGATTTCGCGATTCTAAACATCGCCATCGTCAACGTGAACGGCCTGTATGCGATCGCCGTCGGCGCCCGTCCCGGCATCGCGAAACTCGCCGTCGCGGCGATGGATCGGCTGAACGAGATCCATCCCGTCGGTCAGTATGACATCGAGAACGCGGCTGCGGCCGCCATCGAAGAACTGGAATTCGGCGGCAACAACCGTGCTTCCGCGGAGTATCGCCGATCACTGGCCAAAACCTATATCCTGCGGGGCCTGAAAGAGGTGACTTTCGATGAAAATCAACGTTGAAGTCAACGGCCGGCAGCGGCTTCTCGACGTTCAGAACGGGGATTACCTGCTTGAAGTCCTGCGCGCCGCCGACTGCCTTTCGGTCCGCCGCGGCTGCGACTCGACCTCCTGCGGCGTCTGTACCGTCCTCGTTGACGGAAAACCGGTGCCGTCCTGTTCCTATCTCGCCATCCGCGCGGATGGACATCGCATCACCACGGTCGAGGGCATTGCCGCCGAAGCCGAGAACCTCGCCAACCATTTCGGCGCCGAAGGAGCCGACCAGTGCGGCTATTGCAACCCCTCGTTCGCCCTCGTCGCCTATGCCCTCAAACAGACGAATCCGGACGCGACCGACGATGAGATCCGGGAATGGCTCGTCGGAAACCTGTGCCGCTGTTCGGGATATCAGTCGCAACTGCTGGCGATCCGTCACTATCTGGAGGACCGCTCATGAAAGTCGTCAACCAGATGTTGCCGTCGCTCGACGGCAAAGCCCTGATGATGGGCCGACCGGCCTACACCGATGATTTCGCGGCCCCCGGATCCCTGATCGTAAAAGTCCTCAGAAGCCCGCATGCGTTTGCCCGCATCGCCGATATCGATGTCGAGGAAGCCCGGAAGCTTCCGGGCGTCGAACTTGTCCTCACCTACAAGGACTGCAGCCGGATTCCCTTCACCCGGGCCGGACAAGGCTATCCGGAACCGTCGCCCCACGATAAGTTCGTGCTCGACGAATACGTCCGCTACATCGGCGACGAAGTCGCCATCGTCGCCGCCGTCGACGTTCAGACGGCAGAAAAAGCGCTGACGCTCATCAAGGTCCAGTACGTGGTGCAAAAGCCCGTCCTGGATTTCGAGACCGCCGTCGGCAACGAATCGATCCTCCATCCCGAACCGGAAATCCACGAGATGTTCCCGATCGGATTCGATCCCAAGAACAACATCGCGGCAGCCTATAAGATGAATGTCGGCAACGTCGATGCCGTGCTCGCCCAGTGCGACGTCGTCATCGAACAGACGTACCGGACGACGGCGCAGTCCCATGTGATGATGGAACCGCACGCCGTCAACGCCCGTTTCGACCACCACAACCGCCTGGTGCTCTATTCGACGACGCAGACGCCGGTCCACGTCCGCCGCATCATTTCTCAGGCGCTGGAATTTCCGCTCGCGAAAATCCGCGTCATCAAGCCGCGCGTCGGCGGCGGGTTCGGGGGCAAGCAGGCGATCCATGGCGAAATCATCGTCGCCCTCGTCGCCATCCGGACCGGCAAGCCGGTGAAGATGGTCTATACGCGCAAAGAAGTCTTCGAATCGACCTATTCGCGTCACCCGATGAAAATCGACATGCGCCTCGGTGCCGAAAAAGACGGCACGCTCCGGGCGATCGACTGTCAGGTTCTCTCCGATACCGGCGCCTATGGCGAGCATGCGCTCACCGTGTTCATGGTCACGGGTTCGAAAGTCCTTCCCCTTTACAACAAGGTCGAAGCCGTCCGTTTCGGCGGCACGGTCGTCTATACGAACCACACCCCGGCCGGGGCGTTTCGCGGCTATGGCGCAATCCAAGGCAACTTCGCCCTCGAATCAGCCGTCGACGAACTCTGCGCAAAGTTGAAGATGGACCCGGTCGCGTTCCGCAAGAAGAACATGATGAAGGAAGGCGAGTCCTCGCCGATCTTCGCCATCATGGGCGAAGGCACCGAGGGCACCGCGATGGTCATGGAAACCTGCAAACTCGAACATTGCGTCGCCCGCGGCATGGAACTTTCCGACTGGGCGCACAACTATCCGCGCCGGATCATCGCCAAGAACCGGGTCCGTTCCGTCGGCATGGCAATCGCCATGCAGGGCAGCGGCATTCCCCTGATCGACATGGGCTCGGCGACGATCAAACTGAACGACGACGGGTTCTACAACCTGCTCGTCGGCGCCACCGACATCGGTCAGAAGAGCGATACCGTCCTCGCCCAGATCGCCGCCGAAGAACTCGGCACGACCCTCGACAAGGTAATCGTCTATTCCTCTGATACCGATCTCACGCCGTTTGACACCGGCGCCTACGCCTCTTCGACGACCTACGTCTCCGGCAACGCCGTCCTCAAGGCGGCCACGAAGATGAAGGAAACCCTGATCACCGAAGCCGCAGCGGCGCTGGAAACAACGGCGGATCAGGTCAGCTTCGACGGCGAAACGTTCCTGGCCGGCGAAAAGCGGCTGACGCTCAAGGATCTCTCGAACCGGCTCTACTACAATGCCGGGCAGAAGCAGCTGATGGTGACCGAGAGTTATGTTGGTCACAAGTCGCCGCCGCCGTTCATGGCGGGATTCGCGACGATCGAAGTCGATACCGAAACCGGCGAAGTCGACATCATCGACTACGTGTCGGTCGTGGACTGTGGCACGCCCATCAATCCGAAACTGGCGCAGGGTCAGGTCGAAGGCGCCATCGTCCAGGGCATCGGCATGACGATGTTCGAGGAACCGATCGTCACGAAAGATGGGAAACTCGTCACCAATGACCTTCTTTCCTACAAAATTCCGACACGGCTCGACATCAGGAAACTGACGACCGAGTTTGCGACGAGTTATGAAGCATCGGGGCCGTTCGGCGCCAAGTCAGTCGGCGAAATCGGCATCGACACGCCGCCGGCGGCGATCGCGAATGCGGTCTACAACGCCGTCGGGGTCCGCATCACGGATCTGCCCGTGACGCCGGAAAAAATCTGGAAAGGTATCTTGGCGAACCGCCAAGCGGAGGTACAAAATGGAAAAAAATAAGCAATCGATGATCATCCAGACGATCGCCTATGGCGCCCTCTGGGGGCTGGCGGAAGCCACGATCGGCTATCTGCTCCACTGGCTGCCGGCGCTCGTCGCCGGATCGGTGATGTTTCCGGTCGGCGCCGCCATCCTAATGCGTGCCTATGGCCGCAACGGATCGCGGAAAATGCTCTTTTTCATCGGCGTCGTCGCCGCGGCCATCAAGGCGGCCGACTTCATCCTGCCGGTGATTTCCCCATGGAAGGTCGTCAACCCGATGATCTGCATCGTCCTCGAAGCTTCGGTCGTCGCCGCCGTCGCACTTATGGTGGAAAAAGGACCGGTCATGGCGCGCCTCGCGCTTCTCCCCGCGGCAAGCGTCGCCTGGCGTTTCCTCTTTCTTGGCGTTCTTGGCATCCAGTATCTGACGACCGGCACACTGTCGGTTCAGATCTCGACCCCGGCGAACATCGTATCCTTTGCGATCTGGTCGGGACTTTTCTCCGGCGCTCTGGCGATCGGCCTCGATTTTCTCCGTCGCCTGGGATCAAAGACGTTTGTCAAGCCGTTCACCCGGCCGGCGTTTGCAGGCGCGCTTGTGGCATTGGCCCTCGTCGTCACGGTTTTGCTCTGATCATTGCGATAGCCAAGTGCCGGATCGGCCTTGGCTATCTTGTTACTTCGGGAAAAAGGTGATCCTATGGACATTGTATTCGACAAACTGAACGAGCTGCGCGCCAAGGGCATCGCGGCGATGCTCGTCACGGTCGTCGCCAAAACCGGCGAAGGACCGCTTGAACCGGGCAAGAAGATGGTCGTCGGCGAAAACGGCGACGCTTTCGGCACGGTCGGCGGCGGCGCAATCGAACGGTTCGCCCGCGACAAATGTCAGACCCTGATCGCTACCCGCACGTCCATGATGGAACGCTATCTTCTAAAAGAAGGCAAGGTCCTTCCCGAACACGAGACGATGCCGATGGCGTGCGGCGGGACCGCGACGCTTTTTTACGACTATGTCGGGGCGAAAGAATACGTTTACATCTTCGGCGCCGGCCACGTCGGCCAGGCGCTCGCCAACGTCCTGAAGACGCTCCCGTACCACGTCACGGCGATCGATGACCGCCACGACGTCCTTTCCGCCTTCCGAAATGCCGATGTGAAAGTCGAGAAGCCGTTCGCCGCGTTTCTTGACGAAGACGGCGTCCGGCCGGGAGCATTCGTCGTCGTGTGCACGCCATCGCATACCTACGACTATCACGTCATGAACAAAATCATCGAACGGAAACTGCCGGTGCAATACGTCGGCATGCTCTGCTCGGAAACCAAGATCGCCGAGTATCTCGACCAGACGTACGCCGCGTTCGGTCCAAACGTCGATCTGTCCCGTTTCTATTCGCCCGTCGGGCTCGATCTGGGCGGGGGGAGTCCGGAAGAAATCGCGATTTCGATCGCTGCCGAAATCCTAGCCGTCGCCAACGGGAAGCCGGGTCATTCGCACATGAGGGAGACGCACTGCCATGGTCCACGTCGTTACTGGAACGGTTGACGCCTGCAAGACCACGAAGCTCGTCACCCTGTATAACGAACGGGGCGAAGGCGACGGCTTCGCGATGATCAAGCGCATGCTCGGACGGCTCGTCCGCGGCTACGATGCGCGCCAATTGAGCACGGGCGAAGAATGGCCGCTGGTCTGCCGCGAAGGCTATGAACCGGACGAATTCGCCATCGCCTGCAGCATCGGCCCCTACCTGTTCTCCGCCCCCATCCTGGCGACAGTGGAAGCGAAACTGCGGGCGATGATTGCTGCTGGTGTCCATCCGCTCTGGCTCGATGAGATCGGCGAACTCGAACTGAGCGGCCTGGGATTTGACGCCGTGATGCAGGAAATGGTCGCCGCCGGTGGCGAACTCTACGTCGTCGTCCGCGACGATCTCGTCGAACGCGTCATGAAAAAATACGGCATCCGCGAATACGAAACGATCGAATCGATCTGAAAGGGGAAACCGCCATGGATGATCTTGCGATACTCAACGGTTCCGTCTGGCTCGAAGATACCTTCGTTTCGACGGCTGTTTACGTGCGGGACGGCCGCATCGCCGCCATCGGCGGAAAAACCCGCGAAGCCCGCGAAACCTATGACGTTCGCGGCGCCCTCGTCCTCCCCGCCCTGATCGACCCCCATGTCCATTTCGACCTCGACCTCGGAACGTTCCGTTCGGCCGACGATTTCGCCACTGGCAGCGTCGCTGCGGCCTATGGCGGCGTCGGCACCTTCGTCGACTTCCTCGATCCGACGGACCATCCCGATCAGCTGGAAAAAGCCTACTGGGCCCGGCGAAAACAGGCCGAAGAAAGCGTCGTCGACTACCGATTCCACGCCACAATCAAAAACCCGAAGTGCGATCTTGAACGCTATGTCCAGAAGATGCTCGCCCTCGGCATGACGACTTTGAAACTCTTCACGACGTACGCCGATTCCGGTCGAAGAACGTATGACGAACAGATCGAAGCCCTGCTCGTGCTGTCGGAACGCTATGGATTCACGATCCTCGCCCATATCGAAGACGACGCCCAGATCGTGATGAAAGACGAATTCACCTGCCGCGATCTGCCACAAAGCCGACCAGCCGCGGGAGAGACCGCGGAAGCGCTGAAACTGGCGGCGATGGTCGAACGGTGCGGCGGAACCCTCTACATGGTCCATCTCAGTTCCGGCGCCACCCTCGACGCTTTGCGCGCCCAGTATCCGCATCTGCTCAACCGCCGTTTCTTCATCGAAAGCTGTCCGCAGTATTTCGCCCTCACCGATGCCTTTCTTCAACGCGAGGACGGCTATCTCTATACGATGGCGCCAGTGCTCCGCAGCGCCGCCGAGCGCGACCGGCTGGTCGCCGGCTTTGCGGATGTCTTCGCGATCGGGACCGACCATTGTCCGTTTTTAACCCGACAGAAGAACCGGCCTCGGCTCCGTGACATCCCGATGGGGATCGGGGGCGTCGAACACGCCTTCGATCTGATGTATGGAATGTTCGGCACCGCGGCGATTCCGAAAATGACCAGCCATCCCGCCTTCATCAACGGCCTTGCCCCGAACAAGGGGACGATCCAAATCGGCGCCGACGCCGACTTTGCGATCTATCGGCCCGGAGATACCGTGATCACCGCTGATCATTCCCGGTCGGATCATTGCCTCTACCGGGGCTTCCCGGTTGCAGGAAAAATGGAATCCACCATCGTCCGCGGCCGGTTCGTCGTCCGCGACGGCATCATTCAGGCAAGCCGCGGCCACTTGGCCGGAAGGGGGCCAGACCATGATCAGGGCACTCACTAACGCCACGCTCTACGATTTTGACCATTATGTCGAAAACGCCTTCGTCAAATTCGATACGGTCATCCGCGAGACCGGTCCGATGGCGGCCTTCGATCCGAGCGGCTGCGAGGCGATCGACGTTTACGGCGCCGTCGTCATGCCAGGGCTCGTACTGGCGCATACCCATGTCTATTCCACGTTCGTCCGCGGGCTTTCGCTTCCGATCGCTCCGAAGCGTTTTCAGGACATCCTCGATCAGCTCTGGTGGCGGCTGGACCGCTGCCTCGATCTGCCGGCTACGGCGCTTTCGGGCGCCGTGGCGGCCGCCGAATATCTGCAAAACGGCGTCACAGCCATCGTCGACCACCATGCCGGCGGTGCTATTGAAGGTTCCTTGGCGGTACTCGCCAAAGCCATGGTCACGGAAGCGGGCATGAAGGCGGCGTTCTGTTTCGAAACGTCCGACCGCTTCGATATCGCCGCCTGCATCCGCGAGAATCTGGCATTCCGCGAACTTGCCGAGCCCGGCCGCACGGCAGCGCTGTTCGGGCTCCATGCCTCGATGTCGCTTTCTGACGCCACGCTTGCCCAAGTAGCCGCGCAGGCCGCGGGACTGCCGATCCACGTCCATGCGGCCGAAAGCTGCGACGACGAAGACGCCTGCTGGCGCGATCACGCCGAACGCGTCGTCTTCCGGTTCGACCGTTATGGCCTCGTGACGCCCGGAAGTCTTTTTGTCCACTGTGTCCACTGCGATGACGCCGAACTGGAACTTCTGGCCCAAAAAGGCGCCGTCATCGCCGTCAATCCGACTTCGAACATGAACAACGGCGTCGGCCTGCCCGATGTCCGGAAAATGCAGGAAAAGGGCATCCGCGTCGTCCTGGGCGACGACGGCATCTCCGCTTCCGCCGCCAGCGAACTGCGCGCGCTTTATTTCGCGATGCGCCACCGGTACGGATCGCCGACGGCGTTCTCGCTTGGCGATCTCAAGAAAATCATGGACGACACCTATCTGTTTCTTTCAGACCTGCTGCAGGCCAAACTCGGACGGATCCGTCCCGGCTATGCGGCCGATCTCGTCGTGCTGCCCTATGCGGCACCGACGCCGATCGATCCGGAAAATGCGTTCGGCCACTTTTTCTTCGGAATGCTTCCCGGCTTCCGGCCACAGCACGTCTTCGCCGGCGGCCATCCCGCCGTCATGGATTACCGAATCGATCCCGACCTCGCCGCGAAGGCGGCCGGAGCCCAGCGGGAAGCCCGCGCGCTCTGGGACCGGATCGCGAAAGAAGGAATTCAACGATGAAGAACCGCCTTACTGTCCACTTCGATGGACTCACCCTGACCAATCCGCTGATGCCGGCCTCCGGGCCGCTCGTCGGCGATTTCGCCAAACTCGCCTTCCTGCAGGCGGCCGGCTGCGGCGCTCTTGTCACGAAGACGATTTCGACGCATCCGCCCGTCATTCCGCGTCCCTGCATCTACGGCGGCCGCGACTACGTGATGAACAGCGAACTGTGGAGCGAACACCCGCTGGAACGCTGGGTGGCAAAATTTCTTCCCGCCTTTGCAGGCATCAAGGACCGGCCGCTGATCATTTCCGTCGGCTATTCCGAAGCCGACATGGAAATCCTGATTCCGGCGCTTGACCGGTTCGCCGACGCCTTCGAGGTCTCGACCCATTACGTCGGCACCGACCTGGCGAAGATCGGCCGCATTGTCGCCGCGATCCGCGCCCGGACGAAAAAACCGATTTATATGAAGATCAGTCCCCACATCCCCGATCCGGCCGGTTTCGCCAAAGCGATCAAGGATGCCGGCGCCAACGGCGTCGTCGCCGTCAATTCGCTCGGACCGACGATGAAGATCGATCTGGCAAGCCGGCGGATCCGCTACGGCAACGCCGACGGCTATGCCTGGACGAGCGGCCCGGTGATCAAGAACCTGGCCCTCGCCGCCGTCCGCAAGATCAAGCTCGCCGAACCGTCGCTCACGGTGATCGGCGTCGGTGGCATCCAGTCGGCCGAAGACGTTCTCGAATTCCTCCTGGCCGGCGCCGCCGCCGTCCAGATGCTTTCGGGAGCGCTCCTGCGCGGCAAGGACCTGTATGCGAAGATCATCGCCGATCTGCCCGCCGCGCTCGACAAATATGGATTTGTCTCGATTGAAGAAGTAAAATCGACGCCGCTTGGCAATCCGATCTCCTATGAACCGGTTCTACCGGTCCTGATTCCGGAAAAGTGCACGAAATGCCAGCTGTGCGTCCGCATCTGCCCGTATTTCGCCATCGAACTCGGCGATCAGATCACCTTTGATCCCAAACAGTGTTTCGGCTGCGGCCTCTGCATCGCCAAATGCCCGACCCAAGCCATCCGTTGAAGACTCGTCACGAAAGGGGATGCCCGCGATGAACGACATCGGCGTTCCGATCACCAAAATCGACGGCGCGGAGAAGATTTCCGGCCGCGCCCGCTATGTCGACGATATCCAGATTCCCGGCGCACTGTATGCGCGGACTGTCCGTTCGACAATCGCCAAGGGCGACATCGTCGCCATCACCCTGCCGGAGTTGCCGGCGGGCTGTTTTGTCGTCGACCATCATGATATTCCCGGCCCGAACTTCGTCAAGATCATCGCCGAGGACATGCCGATCTTCGCGGAAACGTCAGTCCGCTACGTCGGCGAACCGATTCTCCTCGTCGTCGGTCCCGACGCCAAAACCGTGATCGACGTCACCCGGAAGATCCGGATCACGTACGACGAACAGTCGCCGACGTTCGCGTGGGTCGATTCCGGCGTCCGCCACAGTTATCGCAAGGGCGATCCGAAGACCGCCTTCCAGCAGGCGGCCCGGACGATCGCCCATATCTACCGCACCGGCTATCAGGAACAGGCCTACATCGAACCGCAGGGCATGCTCGGCTATCCCGAAGCGGATGGCAAAGTCACGCTCGTGGGTTCGATCCAGTGCCCCTATTACGTCAAGAACGCCGTTCTCTCTGCGCTTGGCTGCCCGGAGGACAAAGTCCGGGTGATCCAGGCGGAAGTCGGCGGCGCGTTCGGCGGGAAGGAAGAATTCCCGTCGCTCATCGCCTGTCAGGTCGCCGTCGCCGTCCG
>CAZFHR010000025.1:0-11027 GCA_964519115.1 uncultured Candidatus Izemoplasmatales bacterium | reverse complement strand
CGGTCTTCCCGGTATCCCTGCGCAGTCATGTCGATGCCGGCGACATCTCCGGCCTTGGCAAACCCGTAAGGGGACTTGCGGTCGACGCTGGTGACGATCGGCGCCATCTGCTGTTCAAAACGGTCTAATTTCCAGCCGAGGGCATCGGCGATCATCCGTGAAGATTCGCGAAATCCGACATGACCGGCGATTTTTCCTTGTTGGCTTTTTTGGGTAAAATCGGCGTTTGACAGTCCGACCCCCTGTTCTTCCATGACCGTTTCGCCAAACGGCGACAGACTGTTGATGCGGGTGACTTCGACTTTCTTTACGTCGGTCATAACCCCGGTCAGGGCGATGGCGAGAAGATCCATCATCATTCCGGGATTGATGCCGGTACCAAGAACAGTTACGCCGTTCGCTTTGGCGGTCTCATCCATCGCACGCGCAAGATCCGGACGGTTCGCGAGGGGATATGCCATTTCTTCCGCCGTCGAGATGACGTTGACTTTCTGTTCAAGAAGCCACTTGATTTTTGGAAACGCCTTAGCGGTGAAGGAATCGGTGGCGACCATGACGACATCGCACGATTCCATCGTGACGACGGCTTCGATGTCGGCTTTGATGAAGACGTTGGGATGGTCGCCGCGGTCTAGTTTCAGGACGGCGAACAGGCTTTTGCCAACGATTGCCGGATTGCGATCGCACACGCCGACGATTTCGAAGCCTTGCTTCTGTAAAAGCATCCGGGCCATTCCGGAACCCATGGCACCGAAACCCCAGATGACGATTTTAACGGTTTTCTGTCTCATATCATGTATCCTCCCGCGATTCAAATCGGTCCGTACAAGGTTGCAAGCATCACGGCCTTAATCGTATGCAGTCGGTTCTCCGCCTCGTCGAAAACGACTGACCGGTCGGACTCGAAGACGCCTTCGGTGACTTCGATTCCATCCATGCCGAACTTTTCGAAAATGGTTTGTCCGACCGTGGTTTCACGGTTATGGAATGCAGGAAGGCAATGCATGAAAATGGCGTCCTTCTGCGCATATCCAATTGCTTTCTCGTTAACCTGATAAGGAGTCAAAACTCGGATTCGTTCCGCCCATACGGCTTCCGGTTCACCCATCGAGACCCAGACATCGGTATAAACGACGTCGGCCTCAGCGAGGCCTTCGGCAACGTTCTCGGTAAGGGTGATCCGAGCTCCCGTTTCCTTGGCGATGCTACGGCACCGCTCGACGAGCACAGAATCCGGCCATAGCGACTTCGGTGCCACTGCCCGGAAATCGATTCCAAGTTTCGCTGCGCCGATCATCAGCGAATTGCCCATGTTGTTGCGGGCATCGCCCATATAAACGAATTTGATGCCGGCGAGATGGCCCTTTTTTTCGCGGATGGTCATGAAATCAGCGAGGATCTGGGTCGGGTGGTAACTGTCGGTCA
The DNA here is from genome assembly GCA_964519115.1 of uncultured Candidatus Izemoplasmatales bacterium. GTDB lineage: Bacteria > Bacillota_I > Bacilli_A > Izemoplasmatales > Hujiaoplasmataceae > UBA12489. The sequence goes on along the minus strand of CAZFHR010000025.1, from coordinate 9,602 downwards.
GACCGTTCCATACCGGTACGCCGGAAAATTCGGCAAGAATTTCAACAGTTTCTTGTTTAAACCCCCGATATTCGATGCCGTCGTACATCCGGCCGAGGACGCGGGCGGTGTCCTTGACGGTTTCTTTTTTACCCATCTGCGATCCCGTGGGACCAAGATAGGTCGCCTTCATCCCCAAATCGAATGCCGCAACTTCAAAGGCGCACCGGGTACGGGTCGAGTCCTTTTCGAAAATCAGAACCACGTTTTTTCCTTTGAGGTGACGATGCGAAACGCCATTCTTCTTTTCTTTTTTCAGACGATCCGACAGATCGAGCAGATAGGTGATTTCATCAGGTGTATAATCCAACAGGGTCAAAAAACTGCGATGCTTCAGATCATGAATATTCATGGTGTGTTTTCCCTTCTATTCGATATCGGTACGGTAAATCGGCATGCTCATGCAGCGGGGACCGCCGCGGCCGCGGGACAGTTCGCTTGACGGAATCGGATTGATCTTGACGCCATTGTGGCTGAGAATATCGTTGGTCACGTGATTACGCTGATAGACGATGACTTCGCCGGGAGCGATGGCGAAGGTGTTCACGCCGTCATTCCATTGTTCCCGGTCGGAAGCGACGATGTCATCGCCGCCGCAGGGAATCATCGTGATCTTGCGTTCAAGGTATGTTTCAAGGATCGTCCGCAACGGTTTTTCAATCGGCTTGACCAGCAATTTCCCCACGTTATCGGGATTGGGCGTCAACTCGAAGACCTTGATCGTATGATTCAATTCGTTGTGGATCGTGAAGGTCGCGGCGTCTACCTGTGTCAGAACCGTGTCAAGATGCATGAAGGAACGGCTTTTGGGAATGTCGAATGCCAGGATTTTCGTGAATTTGGTGGAATTGGCGAAGAAAAGATTCTTTGCCAGTTTCTCAATGGCAGCGGGATGGGTGCGTTGACTGACGCCGACGGCGAGGATGTTCGGACGAAGCAACATGATGTCGCCGCCCTCGATCGTCGATGCCAGATCGCGGCCATAATAAAACGGCGGGTTGGGTTGGCCGTAAACGGGATGATATTTGAAGATGTATTCGCCATAGATCGTTTCGCGGCTGCGCGTCGGTGAGAACATCTTCGAGATGGCGACACCGTTGCCGATGACGCTGAAAGGATCGCGCGTAAAATACAGATTTGGCATCGGGTCCGTCACGAACGGATATTCGCGGATATGGTCGGAAAGCGTCCGCTTGACGAAATGCGGCACTTCCGATTTGCGGATGCCTGCCATCGTCCGCTCGATCATCATTTTCGTCGAGGCGAACGCATACAGATATTCGAAAATGACCGCCGATAGGGTTTCGCTCGTCACGTTGGCTTCGGCGATGAACTGGGCAATGAACCGCTTCTTGATTTCCGGATCGTGGTCAAGGGTCGCCGCGACGAGATCGGTGAGATATAAGACTTCGACGCCGTGATCAATTAGTACTTTGGCGAAGGCGTCATGTTCCCGAGCCGCGAGATCGAGCCAGGGAATGTCATCGAACAACAGTTCGTTCAGCCATTTCGGAGTGAGATTTTCAAGTTCCATCCCCGGTCGATGCAGAATGACCTTTTGTAACTTGCCAATTTCGGAATTAACGTTAAGAAGCGTCATAATGATTCCCCCTTCAAATTTTCCCGCCGATGCGACGGTTGACGACGGCGACGACGGCGCCGTGGCGCCGGTATACACGTGGCAACCGGTCGGTAAGGGCGCAGGTCGCGTGGTAGTTGTTGGTCTGGATTCGCTCGCAGTATTCCTCCAGCGGAAGATGCGGACCGATCAGTTCGACTCGGGTCCCTGGTTCAACCGGTTCGGCGAGTTCTGCCATCGTATAGTCCATGCAGACGCGGCCGACGACCGTGGCATAGTGGCCATTCAGATAGATCCTGCCGTTTTTCAGGCGTCGATCATAGCCGTCGGCATAACCGATCGGCAGCGTGGCGATGATCGTTTCCTTCGTCGTTTCATAGATGCCGTTATAGCTGATTCTTGTATGCGCCGGCACTTTCTTGACCTGAATGATTTTCGTGTAAAGACCCAGGGATGGTTTCAGCGAAAACGGCAGTGCCAGGGTTTTCGCCGGCGAAATTCCGTTCAGGAACAGACCGATCCGGATCATGGTGACGCAAGGCGGCGGCGCCTTCGTGCTGCCGGCACTGTTGGCGATATGGATATCAAGGCCGGTCAGGTCGATGGTAGCCAGCAGATCTTGAAAGCGGGCGATCTGCATTTCATAATAGCACTCGTCCGTTTCTTCGGCCGTCGCCAGATGGGAATAGATCCCCGTCAGACGGAACCCGTCGTGGCTACGGATCAGGTCGACCGCTTGATGGAATTCATCGGTGTCGATGATGCCAAGGCGGTTCATGCCGGTATCGATCTTGATCTGAATGGCGATCGGTTTTTCCCGGGGAGCGGCCAGAGCTTTGAGCAACCAGGCGTAACTGAACGCTGTCACCGTCAGGTCGTATGCGGCGACGACATCGAGATCCTTGACGTCGACGCTGCCGAAAATCAGAATCGGCTGCGTGATCCCGTTGCTCCTAAGTTCGATGGCCTCATCGATCGTCGCGACGGCGAAATGGCCGACTCCGGCTTCGACGAGGGTTCTGGCGACCATCACCGCTCCATGGCCATAGGCGTCCGCCTTGACGACGCCGATGACGGCAAGATTGCGGCCCAGATGACTGCGGATGTTGACGGCGTTTTGATAAACGGCATCAAGGTCGATTTCGATGTAGGTATCGCGATAGAATGGCATGATTTCACCCGTCTCTTTATATAAAATTATACCATAAAAACGCTTTCACGTGCCCCCCAAAATGATGGAACTCGTTTTCATTCGTTTTCCATTTGCGTCTTTGATTTTTGCATGCGAACCCAGTCAGTTTGGCTCCTGGCTTCTCTTTCCCCTGTGCAAATATCCGTTCAGTGCTTCTTTACCGCGGGCTATAAGTCATGTTATACTGAAAGAGAAGGATTTTCCGGCATCGCCCCGTTATGCATAAGGAGACACTGCCATGAGACTACTATCTTTCTTTTCAAGTTCTGGAATGGATGAACAGCCGATGCGTTATCTCTTTACCCGCATCCACTTGATTTATGTCCTTGCCTGTGCGTTCATCTTCATCGTCTTGATGCGGGTGATGCTTCGGCAGAAACGGTCGGTGCGGATGGCATTCGTCAACGTCTGTCTGATCCTGATCCTGTTACTGAAATATGCCGGTGAGGCACTGTTTATCTCCGAATGGTACACGCATGACGTCCCTGTATCGACCTATTCGCATCCGTTTTGGGATTATCGTACTTTTTTTTCATTTCAGATGTGCGGCGTCGACAACATCCTGCTTCCACTCGTGATCTGGTTCAAACTCAAACCACTGAAGGACTACGTCTTCACGGCGTCAATCCTTGGTGGGTTGTCCGTGATGCTTTATCCCCTCGGCGTGCTGTCGGGCGATCCGTTCGTCTTCACGTTCCCGATGCTAAGGAGCATGTTCATCCACCTGATGCTCGTCTTCCTGCCTTGTTTTTTGATTGCTTCGGGCGAAACCAAGGTCGAAGCCAGACACTGGAAAAGGACGCTCGTCGGCCTGTTCGCAATGGCCGGTTGGGCAATGTTCGGAAATCTGTTCGTCGACTGGAACGCCAATAACATGTATCTCGTCATCAACCCGTTCTACGGTGGCCCGGTACCCATCATCAGCGCGATCCCCAACGGCTGGCACGTGCTGCTGCTGGCAGCCATGGTCTTCATCGGCTTTTTCCTCGTCTACCAGTTCATCCGCATCTTCGATCACATCGCCAGGCGACGAATTCTTCTGCAACCAGTATGATTTTTGTTCTTTCGCGCCATCGCTTCCATAAGAAAAGCCATCTGCGGATGGCTTTTTTCATCTGAAAGAAGAGAATGTGATGATTAGAAATGACGAACGACTTCAAACCGTTCCATGGCATAGGGTTCGTCGGCGCGGATTCCCGCCTTCTGCAAGGCGATATCCACCTGCTGCTCTGGCGTGTCGACGCCCTCGAGATTGGGCAATAACAATCCGCTCCGCCCCTTCAGACGGACGATGACGCCGTATCGCTTCACATCCAGTTTTGCCATCGAGGCGATCGGTTCGGTTTCGCCGAGCACGTCGACGCTGTAGACGAGACGATCCAGTTCCGATGCGCGTACGGGTTCGAAACGCGGGTCGTGCTGCCCGGCGTTGATTGCGTTGCGGATGATCTCGTCGGCAATGCAAGCCGTCGTCGGACCGGTCGTGCCGATGCAACCGCGGAGTCTTCCGTCCAGGTGGAGCGATACAAAGACGCCGGCTTTTGCTTCGGTCAGTTTCTTTGACAGATCGGCGGGTCGGGAAATCCGGTCGAACGTCTTCACATACTGTTCCAGGGATTTCCGGGCCAGACGGACGAAATCGTCCTCCTGGCTTTTTTTCTCATTGACCCGTGCATATTCGCGTTCTTCATAGATCTGATCAAAATGACGGGCGTCGTCCGGACCTTCAATCGTAAAAGCCGCCACCGCGTAGCCGACACCGAACGGTCCCTCGTAGGATAGAAGTTCCGGCCGGATCGCTTGGCCGTCAAGCGCCCCAGCCAGCATCAGAAACGAGCGCAGACCACATTCGGCGGCCGCATCGCAGAAGGATTCCTCAAACTCGAGAAAACGGAGAAAATCACCGTGAACGATGGCATCTGTGATTTCACGATCAAAAACCGGACCTTCCGGAGCCAGACCATAGGGACCGTCAGCTTTCAACTTGTGCGACAGATCGCCGCTGGCGACGAATGCGACCCGCTTTCCGCTCGCCTCGATGGCGGCGGCAATGCATTTCCCGAACCGGTAATGGCTGAGGGGTGACAGTCCGGAAAGGGAAATCCGCACCAGTTGAAAAAGAGGATACGCCTGCCGGATGAAATAAAGCGGAACCATCGTCGCATGATCGAGTGCCGATTTCCGTTCGCCCAGGGTCCCGGCCGGGATGCCCTCGCGTTCGGCCATAGCCGTAATCGATGCGACCATCGCAGGGTCGTACTGAACATTCATCCGAACCTGAGACGCGCCGAATTCACGAAAAGAACCCTCGGCCTGGCTTCCCGGTGACAGATGTAGGTAGTCGGCATAGACGGTCGAATGCGGCGTCGTTATTATGATCGTGTCCGGTTTTTTTTCAGCGATCCGGACGGCGACTTCCCGGTAAGCGGCGATCGTTTTTTCGATTTCTTTTTGCTGTCCGCGGCCGACTTCGGGTATGATCAGCGGCGGATGGGGAACGATGAACGCACCGACGAGCGGCATCATAATCCATCTCCTTTGCGAATCTGAGTGATGAAGTGCTAAACGTTGCCGATATGAACGAAATGCAAGCCAGCCTGATGGCCGATCGTTTTGGCTTCTGTCAGGATGGCAAGCGGTGTAACCGGTACGGAAGTCATTTTCCAGGCAGGGAAAAACCGGGTGACATGCCAGGGAACGTCCAATCCCAGGTTGAATACGAGCGCTTCCGCAATGGTCTTCAGCTGCTCGGGCGAGTCATTGACCCCCGGGACGATCAGCGTCGTCACTTCCAGATGGACGCCAGCCGCCTGCATGCGCTTCAGATTGGTCATCACGGGTCCAGCGGCGGCGCCGCAATAGCGCAGATAGACATCGTCATCGAAACCTTTGAGATCCACGTTGGCCGCATCCAGGTACGGAAGAATGAGATCGAGCGTTGCCGGAGACATGAAGCCGTTGGTCACCCAGACGTTCTTCAGTCCTTTTTCCCGCGCCAGTTTCATCGTGGCCAAGGCGTATTCGAGAAAAACGGTCGGTTCGGAGTAGGTATAGGCAATCGATGGACAGCCATGTTTCTGCGCCCGACGAACATGTTCCTCTGGGGTAACGGGCGTGCCTTCGATCGGCCGATTCGGTTTGGGACTTTGCGAAATGTCCCAGTTTTGACACCATGCGCAGCGCAGATTGCACCCGACCGTAGCGAACGAATAGATTGAGGAACCCGGCAGAAAATGGTAGAGTGGTTTTTTTTCAATCGGGTCGATCGCGGCGGCGACGGTGATGCCATAATTCAAGGCATAGAGCGTACCCTGGCGATTTTCCCGTACTCCACAGATGCCTCTGGAATCCACTTTGATGAGACATTCGTGATGACAGACGTGACATTGTACCGTTTTGTCCAGAACGTGGTCATAGAGCAAGGCTTCTTGACCGGACAGAGTGTTCATGTCGTCACACCGATTTCGACTTGTCGGTCGACTTCTACCCGGGTCGGAATCGCCTTCTGGGCACCGCGTTTGGTTACGGTGAGGCCGGCGGTCACGGTAGCGAAGGTCATGGCTTTGCGGATCGGGACATCGTTGGCCAACTGCTGACAGAGTGCTCCGACGTAGGCGTCACCGGCGCCGGTCGTATCAACGACCTGGACTGGGAGGGCGGGCACCTCATGGCTGCCTTCGGCGTCCAGCAGAACCGATCCGTGTTCGCCAAGCGTCAGAATGACGGCGCCGACGCCGCGACGGCGAAGTTCTTCCAGCGCCGGTCGGGCCTGATCGGGGGTCAGAACCATGATTCCCGTCAAAGATCCGATTTCGGTCCGATTGAGGATCATGAGATCGATCATGCGATAAAGATACTCATCGAAGGCAACGGCCGGAGCCGGATTGACGATGACTTTCATCCCTGATGTCGACGCTTTGAGGATGCCGTATCGGATCGCTTCGTAATTGGTTTCAAACTGCGTCAAGAACAGATCCCCGCGCTCGGCAACCTGTTCGAATGCCGCGTCGATTTGCCGGGGTGTGATGCTGTGATTGGCGCCGGGATCAAGGATGATCCGATTGTCGCCATCGTTCAAAAGGATGATGGCAATGCCGGTCGCCACCGCAGCGACGGAAGTCACGAAGTCATCCTTGACCCCGAAGCGTCGCAACTGCTTCTTTAGTGCATTCCCAAACGGATCTTCGCCGACAGCGCCGATCAGACAGACTTCGCCTCCGAGTTTTCCGATGGCGACGGCCTGGTTGGCACCTTTACCTCCAGGATTAATGAAAAAGCCTTCACCTGTCACGGTTTCACCCTGCTCGGGCAGTTTTTTCGCGGTAACGACCAGATCCATGTTCATGCTTCCCAAGACGATCGTTTTCATAGGCACCTCGATTTGTGGAGACATTCCACCATATCCATTCTATAACGCTTTGGCTGTCATTACAACCGTTCCCGCGCCGTCTATCGATTTTTCCAGAAAAAACCGCGATTTTTTCGCACTCCGTGACATTTTAAAGAGAAAAGGACCCCGGAATCAACCGGAGTCCATGCTTTCCCGATGGATGGAAAAAACCGCCGCCATGGCGGGTCCGTTCCACTTGGAGTCTTTATTCTTACTTGACGATTGCCTTATTGATTGCTTCGATCATGGGTCGACGTTTACCCATGAAATAGAGTTTGAACTTGTGTTCTTTCGTCCGGATCAGGAACTGGTTGTTCAGTCCCATGAAGCCTTTCTTGATTTCGTGGCCTTCGATGAATTCGAAGGACATCCGAAATCTCTCGGTCTCCGGTTTGGTTCCCCAGAGATTCGCTTCATAACAGACCAGCTGGTCCTTGTAGATGCCGACGAATCCATCTGGACCCGCGCCCTGGTTGGTCGTAAAGGCGATGCTGAGGGCTTTTGCCATTTCGGAACGCGAAATGACGATCTTGGCGAATAAGCCGCGTTCATCCGTGATTTGGAGCTGTTTGGCCAATGCGAGCAATTCTTCCTGTTTCATCATATCACCCCTATATTTATCATTATATACAAGGGTTGCCCGAATTGAAAAGGGCAAATGATAAAAAATTTCGGAAAAATAACAGTGTCGTTGTCGTTTAAGACGACTTTAGGACGTTTCCAACAATGCTAAAGAAATATTTCGTTTGCAAGTCTTTTAAAAAAGAATCAGATGATTATGATGTCGTCCGGTCGGAGCCAAGATAGAAGATGGCAAGGGTATTCAATCCTGAGTGACTGCCGATGACGGGTCCGACATGGTTGATGACGACGTCCTTGACGGTTAATTTCTCAGTGATCTGTTTCTTGACGAACAGGGCATCCTCCAGGCAATCGCCGTGCGATATATAGATGACTTGCTCCTCCGGCTTCTCAATCGTGGCGATGGTTCGATCGACCAGTCGGCACAGCGATTGGTGCCTCCCCCGGGCCGATCCAGTCGGCACCAGGCGACCGACGGAGTCGACGTGAAGCAGCGGTTTGATGCCGATCAGAGTACCGATGAACGCTTTGCCGGCGGAGAGCCGGCCACCGCGTTTGAGGTGATTCAGATCGCCAACCGTGAAAAGATGGGAGATCTTTCGTTTGTGGCTTTCAACCCACGCAGCCACTTCGTCCATGGTCTTGCCTTTCTCGCGCATCTTCGCCGCATAAGTAAGCAGCAAGCCCTGTCCCATCGAGGCGCACAGGGAGTCGATCGTGATGATCTTCCGGTCGGGATATTGTTCCTGAAGATTTTTCTTCGCAATCAGTGATGACTGATAGGTCCCGGAAAGTGCCGCCGAAAAGGAAATTGACAAAATATCGAACCCGGCGGCCAGCAGCGGCGTCATGGTTTCGATGAGATCGTTGGGCGTCAGCTGGGAAGTTGTCGGCACTTTCTGTTCTCGCAGCATCTGATAGAAGGCTTTCGTCGTGATTTCCCGTTCGTCGGGATAATTGCGGTAGACATGATCGTCGACGATGACGCATAACGGCGTGACGACCAGTTCTAGTTGCTTGACGAGTTCGTTGGGCAGATCGATGCATGAATCGGTCAGGATTTTGTACTTGTCCATTTGATGGTCTCCCTCGATGGTTGATTGATGAAGCTTCCGCCTCGATCGTTTGACGTGAAAACGGCGGATGTCACATGTTCCAATTTCATCTTATCGCCGATTGGCCCGAATCGCTATCTCTACTTGTTTGAAGCAAGTCTATTTTTGTTTTCAGGTCAAATAGAACGAAAAAACGGACTCTACTGCCAGTAGAATCCGTAAACATCATTGAAAAACGCTGTGGATTATGCTAAACTCACTTTATGACAACGGAAAACGAACTGAAGGAAATCGTCGCCAAAAATTTAATATCCTATCGGAAACTAAGTCGCTTGACACAGTTGCAGCTGGCGGAAAAACTCAACTATTCAGATAAGTCCATTTCCAAATGGGAGCGGGCGGAAAGCTTACCTGATCTGTGCATCATCGCCAATCTGGCCGAGCTCTACGGCATCGCTGACCGCCTTGTCTTCGATATCTCAGTTATCCGCGGCCTCGCCTACTACACCGGTATCGTCTTCGAAGCCTTCGACACGGAGCGCAAGTTCCGCGCGATCTTTGGCGGTGGACGTTACGACAGCCTGCTCACCACCATCGGCGGCGCTCCCACTCCCGCCGTGGGGATCGGCTTCGGCGATGTGGTCATCGTGGAGGTGCTCAAGGACTTGCTGGGAGCAACCGACGCCGCCGAAAAGAACGGTGTGATCGTCGGCTACATGTTCCCTGAACAGCGCGAAGCCGCCACGCGCCTTGCCCGCTCGTTGC
>CAZFHR010000024.1:0-11198 GCA_964519115.1 uncultured Candidatus Izemoplasmatales bacterium | reverse complement strand
ACGCCGCTGATAAACTGCTTGCCTTCATTGATGCCAAAGTAGCCGAACGACCGTCCTCTCCCCCGGCTATGGAGCGCATCATGCATGATCGCGAATCGCTGGAGAATCACCGCGAACTCGATCGGCTGAATCGATACATCCCGGTACTCACCGGGGAAAAAACGACGCTTCTGGATCTGTTTGATGATCCGCTTGTGTGTTTCTATGACTATCATCGCGTCTTGGAACAATTCGATCTGATGATCCAGGAAACCACCGAATGGTATCTGGCGACGAACGATTATGCCCGGATGGGATTTGACATGCTGTTCGACCTCCGACTTCTGCCGATCCGCCGGAAGATCGCGATGGATTTCCTGGATCGTTCCTATCCGGAATCCTGGGACGAGGTCATCAAAATCTACGGCCGCGAACCGGCGAAATATGACGGCGATTTCGAAATGTTCTTACGCGACGCCGGCAACGTTGCAAAGAAGAATATCCTGATTGTCGCCTTGCGGACAGTAAAGGTGCGCGACAATCTCGTCGACATGCTCGAGGAACGGGGCGTCCCGTTCGCCATCATCGGCGAAAAAGACAAGCCGGTCGCCGGCGCCGTCAACGTCATCGCGGCGGAAACCTACTTCGATCTTTCGCTGGAAACCGGCGGGCTCGTGGTGATCACGGAAAACGCACTCACCAAGAAGCAAAGTCTTCCCAAGAAAGGAAAATACGTATCGGTTTATCAGAACTCGAAGCGTCTTTTTTCCATCAATGATCTGAAACCGGGCGACTATGTCGTCCATTACGATTACGGCATCGGCAAATTCCTTGAAATCATAACGATGGAACTGGGAGCGACGAAAAACGACTACATCCACATCGAATATCGCGATGGCGACAAATTATACATTCCGGTCGACGCGATCGCGCAAATTCAAAAATACGCGGGCAGCGAAGGCTTTGAACCGCGACTGAACAAACTTGGCGGCAGTGAATGGGCCAAGACCAAGCAGCGCCTCCGGGCGAAAGCCAAAGACATCGCGGAAAAACTGATCAATCTCTATGCCCTGCGCGAACAGAGCGAGGGATATGCCTTTGCCCCGGACGATCCGATGCAGGGAGACTTCGAGGCTGATTTCGAATATGAGGAAACGACGGATCAATTGCGGGCCGTCCAAGATGTCAAGAAGGATATGGAAAACCTGCGGCCGATGGATCGCCTGCTTTGCGGCGACGTCGGGTTTGGCAAAACCGAAGTGGCGCTACGCGCCGCATTCAAAGCGGTGTTGTCAAACAAACAGGTCGCCTATCTCGCGCCGACGACCGTCTTGTCGCGGCAGCATTATCACACCTTCGTCGGCCGGATGGAAAAATACGGCATCAACGTCCAGCTGTTGAACCGATTCGTCTCGCGGAAGCAACAGACCGCCATTTTGACGGGACTGAAAGCGGGTACGGTCGATGTCCTGATCGGGACGCACCGAATCCTCAGTCAGGACATCGTCTTCAAGGACCTTGGTCTGCTCGTCATCGATGAAGAACAGCGGTTCGGCGTCGAGCACAAGGAGCGGATCAAGGAAATGAAGGTCAATATTGACGTCTTGTCGCTGTCGGCGACCCCGATTCCCCGAACTTTACAAATGGCGATCATGGGCGTCAAGAACATGTCCCTTCTGGAGACCGCGCCGGAGAACAGATATCCGATCCAGACTTATGTGTTGGAACGGAATGAAACGGTAATAAAAGACGCCATAGAGCGGGAACTCGCCAGAAATGGCCAAATATTCTATATCTATAATCGAATCGACGATATCAGACGCGTTGAAGCCAATATCAAGAAAATGGTTCCTGAGGCGCGGGTCGCGGTGGCCCATGGGCAGATGCACAAGACGGAACTGGAAAGCGTAATCGAAAACTTCATCGATCGCGAGACCGACATCCTCGTTTCCACGACGATCATCGAAACCGGCATTGACATTCCAAACGCGAACACCCTCATCATCCACGATGCGGACCGTCTCGGGCTCGCGCAGCTGTATCAGATCCGCGGGCGTGTCGGCCGATCCAACCGGATCGCTTATGCGTACCTGATGTATAAGAAAGACAAGGTGTTGACCGAAGACGCGGAAAAGCGGCTGAAGGTCATCAAGGAATTCACCGAGCTCGGCAGCGGCTTCAAAATCGCCATCCGCGATCTGTCGATCCGCGGCGCCGGCGATGTGCTGGGAAGCGAGCAATCAGGGTTCATCGATTCGGTCGGGGTCGATCTCTACATGAAAATCCTCGAAGAAGAAATCAAACGTCACAAAGGCCTGCTTGAACCGGGGAAGGCGACCGGCAAAGTCAAGGCGACCGTTTCGAAATATATTGACGGCGAGTACGTCGACGACGATTTCGTCAAAATTGAAATGCACAACAAGATCGGAACCGTCCGGTCGCACACCGACATCGAAAATCTGCTTGCAGAATTCGTCGACCGGTTCGGGCGCTATGAACCGGATCTGGAAATATATATGTACGAGAAGCTTTTTGAGTATCTCTCGGCCGAAATCGGCATCGAGAAAGTGCTTGAATCGAAGACGAACATCACTTTGGTCGTATCGGAGGCAGGATCGGCGAAACTGTCCGGGCTGAAGATTTTCAATACCGGCAATGCCATCTCACGGTTCCTTCGTTTTACCTTCAAAAACAATCGGATTCACGTCATTCTCGACACCATTCAGCTTAATCGTCATTGGCTGTTCACGATGTGTGAATTTCTCGAAGCGGTGTCTTCTTAAGACGGACAGAACGGGAAATAATCAAAAACGCGTTGCGAAACGCGTTTTTCTTTTGCCAAGGGAACGGATCTGCCGTTTTTATCAAGAACGAAGAGCGCAAAAATGGAAAATAAAAGTTGAAAATTATATTATAATATTATATAATATTATATATAAGTTTGAGGTGTAAACGGCAGGTGAAAGCATGCAAAAAATCAAAATTCAGACCGAATTCATCACGCTCGGCCAGCTGTTGAAGTATGCTTCCATCCTCCAAAGCGGCGGGGAAGTCAAGTCATTTCTCGCCGTCACGAAAGTGACCGTCAACGCCGTTTTCGACAATCGCCGCGGCCGGAAACTGTATCCGGGTGACCGGGTATCGATCGGGGTCAAGCCGCCGATTGAGCTTGTGATCGCCGATGAGAATTGAGACCGTCGCCCTTGTCGATTTCCGTAATTACCGGAAGCAGACCGTCACGCTCGGACCGGGATTGAATTTCCTGATCGGGGCAAACGGCGAAGGGAAAACCAATTTTCTCGAGTCGCTTTATACGCTTGCCCTATCGAAGTCCTACAAGGCGGCGGATCGAGAACTGATCCGCTTCGAATGCCACTTTGCCAAAACGCGGGCCGCCGTTGCGACATCGACCGGCAAAATCGATTTGCAGATCATCCTTTCCGAAGAGGGAAAAAAAGCCGTCTGCAATGGTCAGGAGATCAAGCGGCTGTCAGATTACATCGGGCTGCTCAACGTCGTCCTCTTCGCTCCCGAAGATATGAATCTCATCAAGGGATCGCCGGTGGAGCGCCGATATTTCATCGACATCGTCCTCGGGCAGGTCGACAAACATTATCTTGATGCCCTTTCCGTCTACAAGCACGCCCTGAAGCAGCGCAATGAATGGCTTAAACGGGCACAGATCGGCAAAAACGTCGATCAGGACGTGCTCGACGTGCTGACCGAACAGCTTTCCCTCGCTGGCGAAGAAGTCATTATGCGCCGGCGGGCCTTTCTGGAAATCATCGATCAGAAAGCCGCCAAAACGTATCAGTTTCTCGCCACGAAGCCGGAAGATCTGGGTTTGACCTATTTACCCTCCGTATCCGAAAAGCTGCTACAGACGCTGAAAACGCGGTATAAAACGGATATTATGGCGGGGACGACGAACCATGGACCGCATCGCGACGACGTCGGTTTCACGCTGAACGGCATGGCCGCCGCGTCGTATGCTTCCCAAGGCGAACAGCGGATGATCGTCCTCGCCGTCGATATGGCGCTGGTCGAATATATCGAAGAAATCAAACAGGATCGGCCCTTATTCCTTCTTGACGACGTGTTGAGCGAGTTGGATCGGGACAAACAGAACCGGCTGCTCCGTCAATTGGCGGATTCCGGAATCCAGGCGGTCATCACGGCGACCGCAATCACCGAAATTGAAGCGGACATCGTCCGCAGAGCCAAGATTTTCACCGTCGTCAATGGCAACATCAGGGAGGAACAACATGGACAATCATAACGGAAACAACAAGTACGATTCCAGCAATATCCAAATTTTGGAAGGGCTTGAGGCCGTCAAAAAAAGACCCGGAATGTACATCGGCACCACCGGACCCCGCGGACTTCATCATCTGGTGTGGGAAATCGTCGACAATTCCGTCGATGAGGCCCTCGCCGGCTTTGCTGACCGCGTTGATCTGGACATCTTGCCGGGCAACATCATCCGCGTCGAGGACAACGGCCGCGGCATTCCGGTCGATATCCATCCCAAATCGAAACGGCCAAGCGTCGAAACGGTGTTCACCGTCCTCCATGCCGGCGGGAAATTCGATCATCAATCCTATAAAGTTTCCGGCGGACTTCACGGCGTCGGCGCTTCCGTCGTCAACGCCCTGTCGCAATATCTGAACGTCGAAATCCATAAAGACGGAAAAATGTATCAGATCGGATTCAACCACGGATTCGTTCATCAGGAATTGACTCAGATCGGCGAAACGGACAAGACCGGCACGATCGTCACCTTCCTCGCCGATCCGGAAGTTTTCACCGAGTCGACGGAATATGACTATGAAACGCTACGAACGCGGATCCAACAGTTCGCTTTCTTGAACAAGGGCATCATGTTCACGATCAAGGATTCCCGCGATCCGCAGAACATTCTTTACAAAGAATATCGATACGACGGCGGCGTCCGCGAATATGTCGAATATCTGAACAACGGCAAGGAGATCCTTCATCCGACGGTCGCTTATTTCGAGGGTGAACAGGAAGGCATCACCGTGGAAATCGCCATGCAATACAACACCGGATACGCACAGAACATCTATCCCTTCACCAACAACATCACGAACCCCGAAGGCGGAACGCACGAAGAAGGATTCAAACTGACGCTGACCCGCATCATCAACAATTATGGCAAGAATTTCGGCATTTTCAAGAAGGATGAATCGCTTCTCGGCGAAGACACCCGCGAAGGCCTCGTCGCCATCATTTCCGTCAAGCATCCGGATCCGCAGTTCGAAGGACAGACGAAGGCCAAGCTCGGATCAAGCGACGCCCGCCGCGTCGTTTCCAACATCATGTCCGAAGGGCTTGACCGTTATTTGCTCGAAAACCCGACGGCTGCCCACACGATCATCGAAAAGGCGGTCATGGCGCAACGGGCCCGTGAGGCCGCGAAGAAAGCCCGCGACGCCACGCGCCGCAAATCACCGCTCGACATGCTGGGATTTGCTTCCAAGCTCGCTGACTGCCGGACGAAGGACGCCACCCGCTCCGAGATCTACATCGTCGAAGGCGATTCCGCCGGCGGCTCCGCCAAACAGGGACGCGATTCAGAATATCAGGCGATCCTTCCCCTGAGAGGCAAGGTCCTGAACGTCGAAAAGGCACGGCTGGACAAAGCCCTCGGAAACAAGGAAATCCTATCGATGATCCAGGCGTTCGGAACCGGCATCGGCGACGAGTTCGCCATCGGGTCGGCGCGCTACCACAAGATCATCATCATGACCGACGCCGATGTCGACGGCGCGCACATCCGGACCCTGCTTCTGACGTTCTTCTACCGGTATATGCGGCCGTTGATCGAAAACGGATATATCTTCATCGCCCAGCCGCCGCTGTTCAAGGTTCAGCAGGGCAAAACGATTGAATACGCCTATGAAGAAAAGGAAATGGAACTGCTGTTGCAGAAATTCACGGGCAAACCGATCATCCAACGGTACAAAGGCTTGGGTGAAATGAATCCCGAACAATTATGGGAAACGACGATGGATCCCGAGACTAGAACCCTGATCCGCGTCCATCTCGAAGACGCGATGGAAGCCGACCAGGTATTCAGCATGCTGATGGGTGAAGACGTGTCGACCCGGAAAGACTTCATCCAAGAAAACGCCGTTTACGTGCGTAATCTGGATGTTTGAGGAGAGACCACATGGACGATAACAGACAAAACGTCGCCCCATACATCGGTGCGAACAAAATCGTCGAAGTCAACATCTCCAACGAGATGAAGACGTCGTTTCTCAGCTATGCCATGTCCGTCATCGTCGCCCGGGCCCTTCCGGACGTCCGCGATGGCTTGAAGCCGGTTCACCGGCGGATTCTGTTCGGCATGGATGAACTGGGTGTCTATCCCGACAAACAATATAAGAAATCGGCGCGCATCGTCGGCGACGTCATGGGCAAATACCATCCGCACGGCGATACCGCGATCTATGATTCGATGGTCCGGATGGCTCAGGATTTCAGCTATCGCTATCCGCTCGTCAACGGTCACGGCAACTTCGGTTCCGTCGACGGTGACGGTGCGGCCGCCATGCGGTACACCGAAGCGAAGATGGACAAGATCACCGTCGAGATGCTGCGCGACCTTCATAAGAATACGGTCGATTTCGTCGACAACTACGACGGCAGCGAACGCGAGCCGAAAGTGTTGCCCTCGAAATTCCCGAATCTGCTCGTCAACGGGTCTTCGGGCATCGCCGTCGGCATGGCGACGAACATTCCGCCGCACAACATGAACGAAGTCATCGACGGATATGTCGCCTACATCAGAAATCCGGAAATCTCCGGCGAAGAACTGATGGAGTTCATCAAAGGGCCGGACTTTCCGACCGGTGGCATCATCCTCGGCCTGGCCGGCATCCGCGAAGCCTATCTCACGGGGCGCGGACAGATCCGCGTCAAGGCGAAAACGGAAATCATCGAAACCGCCAGCGGCAAAAAGCACATCATCATCACCGAGATTCCCTATCAGGTCAACAAGACCACGCTGATCGAACGGATTGCCGAGCTCGCGAAAGACAAGAAGATCGAAGGCATCACCGATCTTCGCGACGAATCGAGCCGCAACGGCATGCGCGTCGTCATGGAACTGCGCCGCGACATCAATCCGGAAGTTTTGCTCAACAATCTCTACAAGAATTCGCAATTGCAGATTACCTTCGCCGTCAACATGCTCGCGCTCGTCGACGACCGGCCGGAAACCCTGACCCTGAAGCAGATCATCGCCCATTATTTCGAGCACCAGGTCGACGTTCTGCTCCGGAAAACGCGGTTCGACCTCGACAAGGCGTCGGCCCGCGATCACCTGCTCAAAGGCTTCATCATCGCTCTTGACAACATCGATGCCGTCGTGCGGACGATCCGCGAATCGTTCGACGACACCGAAGCGCGGCTGATGGCAAGTTTCAATCTGTCCGAGCTCCAGGCCAAGGCGATTCTTTCAATGCAACTGCGCAAACTGTCCGGACTGGAACAGGGAAAGATTCACGATGAACTCGCTGAAATCGAAAAGGCGATCGAATTCTACCAGCGCGTCCTCGCCAGCGAGGCGCTCCAACATGAAATCCTGACCGCCGAGGCGCTCGACATCAAGGCCCGTTTCGGCGATGCCAGACGGACCGAGATCGATCCGACCGGGGACTACGACATCGAAGACGAGGATCTGATTCCCGTCGAGGACGTCATCATCGCCGTGACGACCAACGGATACGTCAAACGCATGAACGTCGACGTCTACAAATCGCAGAACCGCGGCGGTCGCGGCAAGACCGGCATGAAATGCAACGAGGACGACGTCGTCGATTCGATCG
This sequence comes from uncultured Candidatus Izemoplasmatales bacterium, assembly GCA_964519115.1. Classification (GTDB taxonomy): domain Bacteria; phylum Bacillota_I; class Bacilli_A; order Izemoplasmatales; family Hujiaoplasmataceae; genus UBA12489. The sequence continues at coordinate 3,363 of CAZFHR010000024.1, read as the reverse complement.
TGTCCACCTCGACGCACGATTACCTGCTCTTCTTCACGACCCTCGGCCGCGTCTATAAGATGAAGGGCTACAAGATTCCCGCCCTCGGCCGCAATTCCAAAGGGCTGCCAATCGTCAACCTCCTGAACCTCGTGGCCGGGGAAGAACTCGCCGCCATCATGAGCGTGAAGGATTTCGAAAACGGCTATCTCTTCTTCACGACCGCCCAAGGCATCGTCAAGCGGACGAAGGTTTCTGATTTCCAGAACATCCGCACCAACGGCATCCGCGCCGTCTCGCTGCGCGAAGGCGATTCGCTCCACAGCGTCAAACTGACCGACGGCTGCCGCCACATCATCATCGGCGCCTCCAACGGCAAGGCGATCCGCTTCAATGAAGAAGACGTCCGTTACATGGGCCGCAACGCCGCCGGCGTCAAAGGCATCGAACTCGCTGCCGGCGACCACGTCATCGGCGTCACGACCGTCACCGAGGAGCGCAACGAAATCCTCGCAATCACCGAAAAAGGCTATGGCAAACGGACGATCGTCGGCGAATACCGGCTCCAGGGACGCGGTGGCAAAGGCGTCAAGACGATCAACGTCACGGAAAAGAACGGCGAACTGCGGAAACTCGTTTCCGTCACGCCGGAGGAAGATCTGCTCGTCGTCACCGACAAGGGCATGATCATCCGCGTTCCGATCGACCAGATCACGCAGACGAAACGCTCGACCCAGGGGGTCCGGATCATCAATCTTCTTGATGGCCACCAGGTCGCGACGATCGCGATCGTACCACGGGCCGAAGATGAAGAGGAATACGGCCAAGCCGAATCAGCAGCCATCGTGCCGGAAAACCGGCCAATCGCGGCGGCAGCGACGATCACGGAAGATGCGGCCACCTTCGCCAAGGAATACAAGCAGTTCCTCGGCGAAGAAGATAAGGAAGACGAAGACGACGCGTCCGAAACAGACGTCGATGAACTCCTGAGCGACAGTTACTAAGATCATGACAAACAAAAACGCGTCTTCTGGCCAGTGCCGGAAGACGCGTTTTCTGTCGTTTCGATTCTATAAATTCTGTTTGATTTTGGCCGTTGTCTGCAGATACGTTTCGGTCGAAGTATTGCCCTGGTTGTTGATGAAATCGATGTCGACGCCGTCGTACGGATAACGCGGAATCAGATGGATGTGGAAATGAAACACCGTCTGCAATGGTTTTTCCGTGTTGATGATAACATTCATGCCGATCGGGTTAAAGGCTTTCTTGATCGCATTGGCGATCTTCGGCACGACCGAAAAAATGTTGCCGGCCTGCGCGGCATCGATATCGTACAGATTCTTGTAATGTTTCTTGGCGATGATCAGGGTATGGCCCTTCGTTGCCTGCGAGATGTCGAGAATGGCGAGCACGTCATCGTTCTCGAATACTTTGTAGGAGGGAATCTCCCCGTTCAAAATTCGACAAAACACGCAATCCATATTTATTCCTCCCTCATATTGTATTGTTCGATCGCGGTAATCAGTTCCGCGTAATCGTGGATCCAGAAATCAGGATGAAGCGCCGCCAGAGCGGCGTGCTGGAACGACCAGGCGACGCCGCACGTGAGGATTTTGGCGGCTTTCCCGGCGAGCAGGTCGCTTTCGGTGTCGCCGACCATGACCGCTTCGCCGTGGGCGAAGGCAGAAAGCGCTTTTTCGACGGGTTCGGGGTGTGGTTTGTGCCGGGTCACGCTTTCCAGGCCGATGATCACGTCGAACAGGCGGTCGATGGCGAAATGACGAAGGGACGGCATCGCCGATTCCGTAAACTTGGACGTGACCAGGCCGAGGCGGAAGCCGCGGCGTTTCAAGGCCAGAAGCGTTTCCGCGGCGCCGGGGTAAAGGCTGATCGAATTCAGTTCGTCGGTCTTGTAGATGACGCGGTAGCGCTCGATCATCGTCTGGATGACGTCGGCTTCCGGTCGGAATTTGGCAAACGTTACGGCCAGCGGCGGGCCGATCATGAGTTCGATTTCGGCGGACGTAAACGTCCGGCCGGGCACGTATTCCTTTAACGTTTTGACGAGAGTGTCCGCGATCAGGCGGATGGAATCGACGAGAGTCCCGTCGAGGTCGAACAGTACGGTGTCGATCCGTTGCATGCAAATCACCTGTATCCATTATATCATCACATGACGTGCGTGTGGCTACAAATCGTGATGGTGCATCCGCTGTAATTGTGATATAATAAGCGCGGTGACCAATCGGATGAGAACGATGATCGTGTACAATCCCATGAGTGGCAAACAAACGTTCGCCAGCCAACTTCAGTACGTCGTGAAGCGGCTTTCTTTGAACGACCACGCCGTCACCGCTTATCAAACTGCGTATCCCGGACAGGCGACCGAACTCGCCCGCAAAGCATGCGAGGACCGCTATGACCGGCTGATCATTGTCGGCGGCGACGGAACGTTCAACGAATGCGTGAACGGCATGATGGATTTCACGTATCGGCCGACGATCGGATATATTCCTTCAGGGACCTGTTGCGACATCGGGCACACGCTCGGGCTGTCGAAGGACGTGGCGCGCTCCCTCGACAACATCCTCTCGAATACGGCCGTCAAAATGGATGTCGTCAAGGCCAACGACCGGTATTTCTGCTATGTGTCGGGCAACGGCGCCTACATCGATATCAGCTACGTCACCGATTCGCGCCTGAAGAAGAAAATCGGCTATCTCGCCTACATCGTCAAGGGCGCCGAAGAACTGGTTTCGATTCCCCGGATGCGGATGCGGGTCATCCATGACGGCGGCGAGATCCGCGGCCGCTTCTCGCTCATCCTGATCATCAATTCGAAGCGGGTCGCCGGCATCAACATGATCTACAAACCAACGCTCGACGACGGGCTCGTCGACGTCGTCCTCTATCGTTATCATTTTCCTTTCAATAACCTCATCTATTTCTTCTCGTTCTTCCTGCCGTTCTGGTCGACCCCGCTCGTCAAGCGGTTCCGCACCAGCAAACTCAAGGTCATCACCGACACCAAGTCGAAATGGAACGTCGACGGCGAATCCGGCGGACACGGCAATCAGGACGTCAAAGTCTGCCGACAGGCCATTTCGATCATCGTTCCCGCAATGACGAAACAAAAGAATTTCCCCTCCCAAATTCAAAACGATTAGCGGGCAGCGCGATTTCGGCGGCCCGTTCTTTCGCTCCCAAATCCATCATTTCTAAGGAAGATCAGCGATGTTGAAAGAAATCGTCGTCGTGGAAGGCGTCCACGATCGTCAAAAAATGGAATCCGTGTTTCCCGGCGTCGAATGCATCGTGACCAACGGGAGCGAAATCGCCGACGAAACGCTCGTGTTAATCCGCCAGTCGGCGACAACGCGCGGC
>CAZFHR010000023.1:0-11500 GCA_964519115.1 uncultured Candidatus Izemoplasmatales bacterium | reverse complement strand
GTTCGGTGATGCCAGGATAGTATTTGTGACTGATGGCGATCACGGTCGCGTCCAGATCGAGAATGGCGCTTTCGATTTCGCGGCCGAGTTCCTCGTTGAGGGAGGAAGTCGCCTCGTCGACGAAGAGGATTTCGGCGTGTTTGCAGAGCGCCCGGGCGATCGAGATCCGTTGCCGCTCCCCGCCGGAAAGGTTTTTGCCGTTTTCACTGATCTTCGTATCGATGGCGTCTTCCTGCCCGGCGATGAATTCGTCCAGTCCGGCCTTTCTGGCCGTTTCCGCCACCCAGACCGGATCAAGATCCTTGAACAGGGCGATGTTTTCGCGGATCGTCGCCTCAAAGAGGAAGACGTCCTGGTAGATGAAAGCCACATTTTCGTTAAACGATTTCGCCTGAATCGTCTTAAGATCGATGCCATCGACAGTGATCGTGCCCTCGTAGTCATCGTAAGCCATCGACAACAGTTTGATCAACGTCGTTTTTCCGACGCCGCTCGGACCCTTGACGAGGTATTTTTTGCCTTTTTCGATCTTGAAGTCGAGATATTTGAACACCGGCTGGGCATCATAGGCGAACTTGATCCCGTTCAAGGCAATCTCCTTATCGAAATGGAAGGGGTTGGGACGGCCGTTGACTTCGATCTCGCCGGCCTCCGGCTTGGTGATCTTCTCATAGATCGCCTTGGATGATTTCAGGATGTTGATGAGCGGCATCAGCTGGACGAGCGGGAAGACAGCGCTCGAGGACAGTTGGATCGTCAGAACCAGGAGACCGTAGCCGATGGCGCCGGTCGGATTGAACATGAGATAAATCATAAGTCCGAACATGACGGCCGACCCGATCGCCACATTCGTGTAGTTTTGCAGCGCCGTGAAGACGTTGAACTGCAGTTTCTTGCCTTCAAGCGCGTTGACTTGGGTTTTGCTCCGTTCGAGGAATTTGCGTTCCATGTTATTCAGCTTGAGAATTTCCAGGCCATTGAACGTATTGGCGACGTTGACGGTAAACTTCTCGTTTTCGGTCGATACTTCCTTCTGCAGCCGGATCGTCCGCTTCTGAAAGAGAATCGAGATCAGAAGAACGAGGACCGAAACGCCTGCGATGATGAGGGCGACGCGCCAGTTCACGAAGAACAGGATCGTGATGACGGCCACATAATAGCCGCAGCGGAAAATGAAATTGAGCAGGGTGACGAAGAACGAATTTTCAAACGTGTTGATGTCGTTCATCAGGTTCGAAAGGTAGACGTCCCGCGACTTCTTGTTGAAATGCTTGTAGCTCGTGTTCAGGATCTTGTCGAAAGCCCGGATTCTTAACGACAGGAGGACGTCCCGCATGAAGGCGATCCGCATCATCCGCGAAGCGATGAAAATGAGCGCCATCGAAATGACGAAGAAAATGGAAAAGGCAACGGTCAGGCGGAAATACTCCACCGTACCCTGCTGAACCGCTTCGAAAATCATCGCCATGACGAAAATCTGCATTACGTTGCTGACGACGGGAAAAAAGCAGGCAATGACATACTTGATAAAATGACTCTTCTTTTCCATTAACAGTTCTTTCACGGGAGCACCTCTATCGCGCTGTGTTTATTCACAACTTAATTATATTGATGTTTGAATGATAAATCAAGAATTATTTTAACATAATCATTAATTTTATGCGACGTTTGTTGCAATTCGTCTTGGCGATGATCTTTTCAATCTTCTCTCATTTCGACGAAAAGAATGTTACTGTGCAATGCACACCAATAAGATACCACAGTACTGTGCAAAACACAATACCCGATTTTAGTTTTTCGCAATATTTCCGTAACTGATCAGTTTTTGGATTTCCATCAGTGAATCTATGTTTTTTATAAAACAAACGTTAATTTATTTTCGCCATTCCCTTTTCTTGATGATACAATGTTATTGGACGGCCGCGATCGGCGGCAAAACGGACGAGTATCCGTTCGAAAGGGGAGAAAGCAATGAAAGTTGGCATCATTTATTATTCCGAAACCGGGCATACGCTCGCGGCGTGCGAAGCGCTCGCCGATGCGTTTCGCGTTGTCGGCCACACGGCAGAACTGGCGCGGATCACGGTCCACGACGTCAAGACCGATCGCACATTGAAAGCCATTCCCGTTGCCGAAGGCTACGATTATCTCGTTCTTGGAACGCCAGTCCAGGCCGGCTCGCCACCGCTTCCGGTTTTGACGTATCTCGAGCAGATCCGCCTCAAGCCCGGTCAACCCGTCGGCGTCATCATCACTCAGTTCTTCCCTTGGAATTGCCTTGGGGGCACGCGTACGCTCCGGCTGATCGAAGCGGCGTTTTCCCGGACGGCAGCGGACATTAAGGCGTTTGGCATCATCCACTGGAGCAGCCGGAAACGGGCTGCTCAACTGGCGGCCGCGATCCAGACGATCGTCGACGGCGCGGCAGGTGACTCCCGATGAGGAAACTAGGAAAAGCATTGATCATCTTCATCGCCGTCATCGGCGTCCTCGTGCTCGCCGGCATCATCGCCTTTCAAGTGATGAATGCGGGTCTTTCGGATCTGACGACGGCGGAAATCACTGATGTCGACCTGACGGCCGTCGCCGATGGCGTCTACGAAGGGAAATATACCCAGCTGCCCGTTTCCGCCACCGTCCACGTCACGGTTGCGAACCATGAAATCACCGCCATCGAGATCGTCCAGCACTTCAACGGCCAGGGCCAGGATGGCGAAGCCGTCATCGACGCCGTGCTCGCGTCCGGAACGATTGAAGTCGACACGATTGCCGGCGCCACCTATTCCTCCATTGTCATTCTGTTGGCGATCCAAGATGCGCTCTCGACCTTGAAACTGGTTTCCTGATCATCATAAGAAAAAGAAGGACGTCGCCGTTGGGCGAATCGTCCTTCTTTTTCTTTGAAAATCAGGTGTGGCCTCAAACTTGATCGGCTTCGCTCCGACGCCGGCGGATCTGGGTCAACCAGATGAATGGCAGCGTCACCAGGTGGAACAGGGCGAATATCGCCAGGCCGAACCCGAACACCCAGCCGGGATATCCGAGCCAGTAGAACATGGACGATACTTCTGCCGGCAGGGCGACCAGATACATGTGGTTTGTTTCCAACAGACGATTGAGGAAAAACAGGCAGACGGACAGAACCGTCAGAACCAGACTCGAATGTAGTAGGTCACGATAGGTGAAGGAATAGCGCTTGACGACCACGAGATAGACGTTGGCGACCAGGAACATGCCGTGATTGCCGAAATAGTGGAAATATCGGAAATGCGGGAAGATGTAGGCCATGTCGGCGACGATGAGCGACAACAGCGATCCCGCCAGCGCCCACGGGAAGACGATCCGGAAGATCTTCCGGTTTTCTGTGATCAGGGTCGCAGCGGTCAGATACATCGACAGAGCGCATAAGCCCAAAGGCAACAGATTCCAGTCGGTACCGTCGGGGATGATGACCCAGGCATAGAAAATCCATTCCATGGCGACCATCGAAATCGCAAACGCGATCCGCAACCGGCGATCCAGGCGGACGTTTTGCCGCAGCGATTTCCGGAAAACGATGGTAAGGACGATCAAAGCAACGACGATCAGGATGGGAATGAGGTGGGCGACGGAAAACATTTCAAACGTAGCATAGCGTTCATCGAAAAGAAACATGACATCCCTCCAAGCAGAATTATGACGACGCCGGATTCCGGCATCGTCGTCGGATCAATTTAATACAGATAGCCGGGCGAAGTCGTCCAGACGATGATCATCAGGAATCCAAGCAGGATGGCGATGAGAAAGCACGCCGTGATGATCCGCTGCGTCTTGCGACGAAAAGGCCGGGTCAGCCACATGTAGGGCAATCCGGCGGGAAAATAAAAGATCAGAAGCAGGATCGCCTTGAGGCGGTGTTCCGGCGTGGAACGATCGGACACTTCGGGCATGATGGGCACCTCTTTCTCCGATGAAGAAAAACTTCCCGGAGGAACTGCCCCGCTCAGTAGACGCAAAAAACGGCCATGAAAGACCAGACTTCCGTCCGGCGGTTCCAGCCGTTTATACCCGACGTTGATTCCGTACGGGTCGTTACCGTGACCGGGTTCAGAATTTGACTTTGACGCCCTGGCGTTCCGCCGCTTCTTCGACTTCGAAGAATTTCGCGGCGATGAACTTGAACATTTTCGCAACGATGTTCGCGGGGAACACTTCAATCTTGTTGTTGAAGGCCATCGCGGTGTCGTTGTAGAACTGACGGTTGAAGGAGATCTTGTCTTCCGTGTCCTTGAGCTGCGCCATCATTTCCTTGAAGTTTTCGTTGGCTTTCAGTTCCGGATACGCTTCCTGGACGACCATCAGGCGGGCCAAAGCGCCGGTGAGGCCTTTTTCGGCCTCGGCGGCCTGGCCGACGTCACCCGACTTGGCGGCTTGTTGATACATGCCGCGGGCCTTGCCGAACTGGTCCCAGATTTCCTTTTCATGCGTCGCATACCCTTTGACGGTTTCGACCAGATTCGGAATCAGGTCGAAACGGCGTTTCAGCTGCACGTCGATCTGACTCCAGCCGTTTCTGACACGGTTGCGCAATTGGACGAGCTTGTTGTACACGCTGATGACATAGGCGATGATCACGACCGCGACGATCGCCAGGATGATACCGATGGTGCCTGCAGTGCTGAGAAATACAATCATTTTTTTCATCCTCCTTATCGATTTTTTATCGGGTTCTTATGCCGCCACCGCCGCCGCCGAACGAGCTGCCCCCACCAAAGCCGCCGCCGCGTCCGCCGGAACCGACTTTGGCGGCGTTGTGGGCCGTGATGGTTTGAACTGCGTTGATCTTGGCAGTGGATATCGAACGTTGAAAACGTCCCAGGGCGTAACCGAAATAAAAGCCCCGGGCCCGGTAGCCGACGCCCATGAACGTCGCTTCCGACGCCACGGCTTCGTCCATGGGCAGTTTCACTTTCAGTTGTTCCATGACCTTGTCGGCGACTTTGAGGCTCGTCGCATAGACGAGATAGTGTTCCCAAACGACGACGCCGGGCATCGGGTAATCCTTCATGTTGCCGAAGTCCACCAGGAAATTGCGGAAGGCGCGCCACTTGACGAATTCTTCGTTGCCGGCGATGCTTCTTTTCTTGATCGTGTAGACGTAGATGCCATAGGCGACGGCGATCACTGCACTCATGATCATGGCAATGGTGTTATCAAGAATGAAGAACGCCTGTGTGAGAAAGGCGATTCCCAGCATGCCGAGCGGCACCAGCAGAAAAATGAGAGCCTTGCTGCGATCCTTGGCCAGTCCGGCCTCGAAATAGTCGTGTTTGTCGCCGGCCTGCTTGGCAAGTCGGACGAACTGACGGGCGGCGTTCTGGAAGGCTTCGGCCTGACGGATGCCCTTCTTGCCGAACTTCTCGATCTGTTCCGTCGATACGGTCTTGCCGTCGCCGATCACGTTGAAGAACCAGTCGATGACGTGGCGCTCATGCGCCAGGAGCCGACTCTGATTTTCGGCGACGTTCAGGGCCAGGACGAAGTCGGCGTCGCCCGCCGTCAGATCCTTCCCGGCATAATCGATGGCGACGTACTTCTTGCGGATCAGGTCAAGAAGGGTGGCGGTGACGTCTTCATCGTTGATTTTCTTCATGTAGTAGAGATAACTCATTTCTGCCGGCGTCGCTTCGCTTGGCAGATCGCGGAAGTATTCTCCCTGGAATCTCGGAATGTATTCCTTATCGTATTTCACATAGACGAAATAGGTGATGGCTGCCATCGCCGCCGAAACGGCGAACGCGGCATAGAGGACGATTTGGGCGATCGTGATGCGCAGGTTGGTCTGATCCGCCAGATCGGCTTCATACGCGACCAGAATGTCTTTGTTGATACCGGAATTGAGGAAGATGTTGCGTGCAGCGATGGCGGGAAACAGATCGGTCGCTGTCAGGATGCGGAATTCGATGAATTCGTCTTTCCGGATATCCTGCATCACCATCTGGATTTCGTCGTTGGCCACGATCTCAATCGTGCCTTTTGACAGGCCGTGACCCCAGACATAGAGATCTTCGAGCGCATGGCCGTTGGCCGGCAGATGGACCGTGACGGTCGCGTTCTTGATTCTGGAAGGTACATAGTCGAAGAGCCGCCAGTTGAGTTCGGCGATGTCGGAATATTGAGTAATCACACCGAGAATCGTATACTGGGTTTCGAATACCACGTTGCCAAAGAGCCCGCCGGCATAGTACGCGTCGACGAAAATTGATTCGCAGGTCGAACTCGCCGGCTCGCAGGCGACCGGATACCCCAGTTCGTCGTAATCGCCGGCGAACGAATAGCCAAGTTCGATGTCCGAGGTGACATCGACGCCGTCGATGCTGACGCGGACGACGACGCTGTCCTCATCAAAGCGGGCCGTGTTGATCGAACTCATCGGCAGCGGATAGCCCTCGGCGTACTTGTTGTAGCCGATATCCCGGAACCAAACCCGTTTTTCCGAAGCGTAATTCATGTCCCAGGTCTCACTGACGGTCATGTTGCCGGCATTGTCGATCGTGACATCGGCTGCATAGGAATTGATTTTGACCGGATTGAAGAATGATGAGGAACCGATCCCGGCAAGCAACATCGGCACGACCAGGAAAAAAATAAAAATACCGTATTTTCTCATGTGAGTCGGTGCGACGGGCACCGCGCCCCCCTTCATCTGCCAAGTCCGAATTCGTGAAAATGGAATCCTAATGGTATTATACTACAATCGCCATGGTTGGTATAGGAAAGATCGTAAAAAAAGTGGCACCGATGTTCGTCAGTTTTGGCAAAGTGGAAATCGGCGGGCGGTGGTCTGGCATTGGCGCTCTGCATCTATCTTCGCGATCACGCCTGCAAGTCAAGCGATGCCGAAAACGACGTCTCGGTATCGATCTATCAGGGAATGTTTCATGTCTTTCAGCTGACATTCGACCTGATTCCGGAAGCCGGAAAAGCCTGGAAGGAAATCGGCGATTTCCTGCAGGGCCAGTTCGGCTGCACCCACCGTTTCCGTCGCTGAAGCGGACAAAGAAAAACCGCAATTCCGGCCAATGCCGGTTGCGGTTTTTTATCAGACCCGTAGCGTTTCGCCAACAGACGCCAGGTTGGAGCCTTCCCGAGTTTTTTTCACGCGCTCGTAAACGAGCGTCGAAAGATGGATGACGATGACCATCAGCGCAGCGATCGTCCAGCAGTTCAGAAACGGCGCTTCGGCAAGCGGCGGGTGCGACAGGTACATCGCGTTCGGATCGCCAAGACCGCTGGCGGCGAAGATGGCGTTGACTCCAAGTCCGATCACCCCGTAGACGAGAAGACCGCCAAAGTAAACAAACGTGTTTTTTTTGCGGATCGGGACATAACCGCCAAGAAACAGCCAGAGCGATCCGATGAGCATCGTACTGTGGCTCGTCATGCTCTTGATGACGCCCCATTCGAAGATATTGGCGTGGCCGAAGTAATATTCGGGATAGATGAGGGAAATCATCGCGCCGAAGAATCCGCCGTACGCGGTCATGATCGCGATGGCGCCGAACGCTTTTCCGTCCTTCTTACCCCAGAACGCCGTGATCATCAGCATGTACATCGACAGGTTGCAGAAATAGATCGGAAACAGAATGTTGTCGGGCACGGCGGCGCTGCCGTGGGCAAGGAAGTCGTGCCAGAGGATGCTGACGTGAAGAAAGAACGTGAGTAGCGCGAACACTTTCAGAAAAACGTCTTTACCCCGTTGCGTTTTCAGATGCCGGGTCGCCAGATAAAGCAAGAGGACAGTCACGCCAAGCGAGACGATGATGTACGTCACGTGGGCACCGTCAAACCATTCACCCATGATCGAATCTCCTCATATCGTTGATTTCCTCACAATTATATCACACGTCGTTCAGTATTGACAACCATTTTCGCCTTCACTTTCGACTAATGACAATAAAAAAGCCATCCGAAGATGGCGATGCCGGTACGATGTCAATCAGTCAAGGGCCGGAAAGGTGAAGCGGAATACCGGCGTCCCGGGATCCGAGCCGCCCGCAGGAAGAATCAGGGGTACGGCATACGTGTAAAACAGATTGGTATCCAGATCGGGATAAACGCCGATGCCATAGCGAGTATTGATCAGGGCCGTTCCCGAAGCATAAACGCCGCCGTCGAGATTGACGCTTGAGCCGTTCCCGAGAAAATCAGTGCAGAGGACATAGACGATGCCCGACGCCGTCGTGCCAAGATCGACCGTGGCTGCGGCGAACAGGAAGGACGGCCCCCGTGAAGTCGACCCGAAATTCAGGCGGGCACTCGTCGTCAGCGACCCGTCGATGTAGAGGGTACCATAAAGGTAGTTCTGATTACCGGAAGTTCCCTGCCAGGTCACGCTGCCGTTGACGATGACGTTGCCACTGATCGTGGTTTTCGCCTTCATCGTCAGCTTGCCGTTGATGACGAGCAGGAATCCGGGATCGACGCTGATGTTTTTTTTCGGCGTGACGTTGCCGGTAACGTACCAGTTGTCGTTCACCGTAATGTTGCTCAGACTATTGAGGGTGGCCGCTGCCTTGTCGACGAAACCCGGAAGCGTGTTGACGTAGGTGACGATGCTATTGAACGTCGTGAAGGCCGGTGCCGTCACGCCGAATTCGGTCGATACGAAATCGGTCATGTAGGCGGACAGTAAAACTTCGGTAGTGATCAGTGGATCGAGCGTGAAGCCGGGCTCGGTTCCCGTCTGGGAAAGAAAAGCGTCATACGTCGTGACGACGCCGTCGTCATAGGCGATGTAACTCGTCACCGCCCGGGTCGCCGTGACGGCATCGACGATCGCATAGACGCCGCCGGCAGTCTGGCTGATCGTGACACCCATGTAGGTTGCCAAATCCTGTAGGTAAACGGAATCGAGATTCTGATCGCGGATGATGATCCGCATCGTCGTCTCGACTTTTTCGACGGCGTTGAAATAGGCTTCGGTCTTGTCGATGCTGACGTTGACGTATCGCGCCTGCCCGAAGGCGAGGGCGAAAATCGACGAAATCGCCGCGAGCGTGAAGGCGACGATGCCGAGAACGGCCGTCAGACTCATGCCGCGGTGGTTCTTGAGTAGGTTCATGAGGGCCCTCCTTCGGATCATGACGTTCATACGGCGGGCACCGCGCTTTCCGTAAAATGGAACGACGTAGTGAATCCATACGTTTCACCGGTTGCCGTTTCCAGGATGAAATGGATCGTGACAGTCACTTCGCCGCCGACATTGACCGCAGTCAGCGTGCTGGCGGCGCCAATCGTGAAATCGCCGGTATCCAATGCGACGCCGTTGATCAGGATGGTACCGGTTGAAAGCGAGATTTCCGTCGTCAACGCCGGTTCGTGCAATACCAGATCAATGGCGTCTGAAACGGCATTGTATTCGTATTCGTAATGGTTTTCAAGAACGATGCATTCCGTTTCGCCCCCGCAGGATGAATAGGCCGTCGAACCGGCGTCTGACGCAGCGTTTTCGATCGCAAGGATGAGGGTGAGCGCCTTCGCATTGGCCTGTTCTGCGACCATGAGGCGTCTGGAAGCCGAGGAAAAGACGGCGAGCATCGACCCGATCAGGGCGCTGACAAGCCCGAAAATGACGATCGCGCCCAATAATTCCGGCAGACTGATGCCGTGGGTTCTGCTGTTATTCACCGACGATCATCCCTTCCAGCATGATCGCCCGCGCGTCAAAATAGACGATGGTGATCTGAAAATGGATGATGCGGTAATTGGTTGAATCCGTCGTCGGCGCCAGAAAGACGATCGTCACGGTATCCGCATAGGTCGTTCCATCGTTTTCATACGCGAACAGAGAACAGGCATAGGGGGAATCCGGTTGGGCGCAGGCGGTACTCGTCAATGTTTTTTCCTGTCCCACCATCCACAGGGCGACATCGGCGTACGTGGCGTCCTTCTCGACGTCTTCCCGGATCATCGCGCCGATTTCGGTCGCAGCGATTTGGGCACGGGTCGCCGCGGATCGTCTTTGAACGTTGATGACGACCGTGAGGGCGAAAATGAAGATCAAGCTCATGATGAAAATGGAAGCGATGCCTTCGATCAACGTGAATCCCTGATGGTTTCCGATTTTCATGGCCCCGTCACCTCCGTTTCCCTGCGTATTCCATAACATAATTATATAATAATTCCGGTCTATTAGGCGATAATTTCCCGTTTTATTTACCCAGTTTGGTTAATCTCTACCATCCTGTGGCGTTTTCGTCGCGTATTTGCTATAATCTATGATAAAGGGTGATGTCGATGAACAATGCGAACAAGCGCATGAAGCGCAGCCTTTATCTGATCTTGGCCTGGGCCACGCTGGGTCTTTCTTTGGTGTTTGCCGGTGCTACACTGCTGGCACTGAACGTCAGGTTCCATGTCGATGCGACGAGCGTCGGTACCATCTATCTTGGCAATAAGACCGACGCGGAGTTCCGCAGTACCCTTACGCGCGAAGTGTCCGACTGGGTCGACGAAGCTCAATACCGGATCTGCTACCAGAATCTGGAACTGGCAATCGATCTTCATCTTTTCACCTTCGACGCCGATGCGACGCTGGCGTCGCTGGAACGGGATGTCGTGAATGATGCCATCTTCCTACTGGATCCTGCCGACGCCGCAACGCTGCGGGATGCGATCGAAACGACATTCACGCCGGTGGTCGTCGATCACCTCGAGTATGAAACGCTGGTCGCCCGCATCCTCACCGACCTTCAAGACCTGTCGCAACGCAAAACGTATCGGCTGACCGGATATCTCGATGAAAACGCCACGCAGACCGTCCTGGCCACGCAAGTGATTTCCGGCCTTAATCCCGATGACGTCGCCGCGATCATCGAAGCGGCTCCGGAAATCGCCATCGCCGCCGCATCCCGGTTCTCACTTCTGAGAACTCTGGCATCGTCGGGGCTTGACAACCTGCAACTGAGTATCATCGCTTCGGGCCTCGAAGCCGTCACGGCCGCCTCCCATTTCACCGGATTCGTCTTCCAGGCCCATGAAGAAGTCCCTTCCTGGGCCGAGGTCGGGATGAATGTCCGGATGATGATTGTCAACGGGTTGGATTTCAGTTTCTACAACGGCCTCGATTATGGGCTGACGTTCACGGTCGAAGCGGTTACCGTCGATTCGGTCCGCATCAGCCTGGTCGGTTATCCCTATGTCGCTACCTATTCGGCCGAAATGGTTTTGAAGACCGTCGTTCCTTTCCAGATCGTGTCGATCGCTTCCGGAACGGAGCGCGCCGGTTTGGACGGCGCGATTTACGACTGCATCCGGACGACGTTGCTGCCCGGTGCCGACCCGATCATTGCGACGATATTTTCCGAGGAGCGCTCCCCTGTGGATCAGCTTATCCTCGACGGAGAAGGTGACTGACATGGCCCTCAAGCGCATCGGCGACATCCTCGTGCAGGAAGGCATTCTGACGCAGGAACAACTGCATCAGGCTTTATTGAAACAAAACAAGGACGAACGGCTC
>CAZFHR010000022.1:0-12012 GCA_964519115.1 uncultured Candidatus Izemoplasmatales bacterium | reverse complement strand
GCGGGAAACCGGATCGAGGCCGATCGTCGGTTCGTCGAGAATGAGGAGTTCGGCATGATGCGAGAGCGCCAGGGCAAGCGAAAACTTCACCCGCATGCCAGCCGACAGTTCGTCGATCCGCTTCTCCGGATCCAGTTCGAAGCGTTCCAGATAGCCTTGATAGGCCGCATCGTCCCATTCCGGATAAAAACGCTTCGTGACAGCGGCGATGACCTTCAGTTTCTTCTTCGGGTAACAGTCGATGCCGCCGAGGACGAAACCGATCTTCCGCTTGCAGAAAAATTCGTTGGCGGCGAAATCCAGGCCGGCCACCGTGACGGTGCCGCTGTAAGGGTGCACGAGGCGCATCATCGACTTCAGGGTCGTCGTCTTGCCGGCACCGTTGCGACCGATGAATCCCATGATGTACCCTTTTTCGAGTTCAAAGGAAACGTGTTTCAGTTCAAACTTCTCATATTTCTTGCTTAAGTCATTCACCGTCAAGATCGGCATGGCGTCGCCCCCAAACTGTGTATATCACATATGCACAGTATATCACGGGTCAAAAGGTCTTGCAAGAGCATATTGATGAGAAATCGTATTGGTTGGATTAATTCAGAAAAACCAAATGATTGAAAAAGCATCGCCGGGCTTGACACAGCCGGCGATGCCTTTCTTTATCAATTCAAGCCAATCATGAGAATGGATGCTGCGATCATTGAATCATCCGGATCAGTTCGTGGATGTAAGCCTGGCGGAAGTTCGGGTCTTTGAGCGTCGCGATGTCACCCTTGCCTCCGGCATCCTCGAGGATCTGGATGAAAAGCGGAATGGCGAAACAGGAGAAGAGGAGGATGTAACGCGCGGAGAGGACGGCTTCGTCTTTGATGCCGGTCGATTCGCTCAGTTTTTGGATCACCATCCGCTTGAACTCGCTGTCGCTGAAGAAGGCATCGAGGAGAAGATTGGAGGCAAAATCCCGATTACCGCCCTGCATGAACAGATAACCGATCACACCCGAGTTGTCGATGGCGAAACTGTAGATCAGGTTGATCATCGCTTCCAGCGTCACCTGGATCGGTGTCGCTGGGAGAATGGCGTCCATCTTGGCGACGACCGAGGCCTTGATCTCGTCGATGAACTGGTTCAGGACGATCGACAACAGCCGGTCCTTCGAACCGAAATGATAGTTGACGGCGGCGACGTTGACGAAGCAGGCTTCGGCGATGTCGCGGATCGTGATCGAAGCGTTGTGGGCGACGAGGTCGCGGGTAGTTCGGATGATCGTGGCTTTGATGTCTTCGGTTGCCGTCATGGGAGGCCTCCAGATAATATCATGTTTGAAATCGCGTTTGAAACGTCATATCAAACACCATTTCCGTTGTAATCATAACACGAAATCCTTATAATTGAAACAAGCAATTTAAACAATCGTTTTAAATCTTTGTTTTGGAGGGTGTATCGTGACGAAAATGCTGCTACATAATGGGAAAAAATGGCTGCTCGGGATCTTCACCGCGCTCGTCACCGTTGCCGTCGTCCTGTGTTTTTTCATCACGACGAATTATGATATGACCAAATACCTTCCCGAAGATTCTGCGACGGCCGAAGGCGTTTCGCGCCTGGAATCCTCCTTTGGGAACGCGGCGACCGTGCAGGTCATGGTCTCGGACATCACGCCGGCCCAGGGCATCGCCATCGCCGCGGCGCTTGAAGGTGTCGAAGGTGTTTCCACCGTCGTCTGGCTTGGCGCCGCCGTCGACCCGCTGACGCCGCTTGAAACGATCGATCCCGAGCTTTTGGAACGTTTTTATGCCGGGGATGCGGCGCTCTTCACCGTAACGATCGACTGCGGCACCTACGACACCGAAGCCAAAGACATCATCGCCGGCATCCGTACCGCCTTGGGAGATCATGACGTCGCCCTCCGCGGCGACGTGCTTGACAATATTGAGGCGCGCGCCATCGCCCAGGCGGAGATCTTCAAGATTCTTCTGATCATCGTCCCCATCTGCGTCATCATCCTGATGCTCGTCGGCCGGTCGTGGTTCGAACCGATCCTGATTCTTGTCGGACTCGCCGCCGCCGTCGCGCTCAACATGGGAACGAACGCATTACTGCCAAGCGTCTCCTACATCACGATGACGATGGCGATGGCCCTTCAGCTCGCCATGTCGCTTGACTATTCACTTTTCCTCCTGCACCGCTACCATGAGGAACGCGATGCCGGCAAGGATGTGGCTTCCGCGATCGCCGTGGCGACGAAAAAAACGTTCGGATCGATCACCGGTTCGGCGGCGACGACGATCGCCGGCTTCCTGGCCCTGACGCTCATGGACTATTCGATCGGCGCCGACATCGGCATCGTTCTGTCCAAAGGGATCCTTTTCAGTTATCTCGTCGTCATCCTGATCATGCCAGTCATGATCTACTATGCCGCACCGCTGATCGAAAAGACCAAGCATCGGCGACTGATACCAAATTTGGGCAAGACCGGTACGGGACTCTTTGCGCGCCGGAAGGTCATGGCGGGACTGTTCATCGTGATCGCCTTCTTTGCCTTCCTGCTTCAGAGCGGGAACCGTTATCTATATGGAAACGCCGCTGCTGACGACCCGGATGGACTGGTCACGAGCGAACGGCTCAAGATTGAAGAACATTTCGGAGCCTTGAACCCGGTCGTCGTGCTGACGGTTGGCGCAACGTCTGCCGAAGAAGCCGCTTTCGTCGAACAGGTATCCGCTTCCGAGTATGTCTCCGGCGTGGATGCCCTCGTGACCGCCGTTGATCCCTCGCTGCCGCGCGAGTGGCTGCCGGCGGCGGTCGTCGATCAGTATGTTTCCGGAAACTATTCCCGCCTGATCGTTTATCTAACCGTGGCGGAAGAGGATGCCAACATGTATGAAGCCGTCGCCTTTCTCAACGCTTCCGCCGCGGAAAGTTTTCCCGATTACTATCTGATCGGCTATGCCCCGGCGACGGCGGAAATCCGTTCGACCGTCCGCACCGATGCGACCCTCGTCCTGTGGGCGACGGTCCTGGCGATCGCCGTCATCATCATGCTCGTCTTCCGCTCCGTCTCGATTCCAATCATCCTGACCCTCGTCATCCAGGCCGCCGTGTGGATCAACATGGCGATCGCCGCGGTCGAAGGCGGACCCGTGCTTTACATCGGCTATCTGGTCGTCACGTCGCTGCAGCTCGGCGGCACCATCGATTACGGCATCCTGCTCTCGTCCCGGTATCTGGAATTCCGGAAGACGCTGTCGCCGGCGGCAGCGATGAAGGAGGCCATCCAGAAATCGACGGTGTCGATCGTGACTTCCTCGCTCATCCTCGCTTCCGCGGGCTTTGCCGAAGGGATCCTGTCCGCCATTCCGGCCGTGAGCGGCATCGGCATCCTCATCGGCCGCGGCGCTCTGCTTTCCGGGGCGATGATCCTCTTCGCCCTGCCTTCCCTGTTGCTGGTCCTCGACCGGCCGATCATGAAAACGACGATGGTGAATCGTCAGATAAGAGGTTGATATCATGAAGAAAATCCTGTTTCTGAGTCTTTCTGCCTTGTTTCTATTCGTGACGCTATCCGGTTGCGGCCTGACCACAACGGCGGCGACCACCACGACGACAACGATCACTGCCCTGACCGAGGAGATTGCGGCGATCAAGGATGAAACGGTCTATCTGACTGCCGACGCCAATGGCGTCATCGGCAGGATGATCGTCATCAACCGTCTCGCCGATGTCGAACCGGGCATCTATGTCGACCGCGGCCGATTCACGGCCGCCTTCGGTCTTTCCGGCGACGAAACGGTCACGATCGGCGACAACGGCCTTCGTCTGAACATCGACAGCCACTACGAAGAGTATTATTATCGTGCGGAACTGGGAGCCGGTTATGCCGCTCCATTCGCAATCGACATTGCCTATGAACTGGATGGCGAGCCCGTCGATGTCGGAGAGATCGTCGGAACTGCCGGTGTAGTGACATTGAAGATGACGGTATCCGTCAACCCCGAGGCGGAAGCATACTTCCGGGATAAATATCTGTGCAACCTCCAGCTAAAGCTGGATTCGGGCAAAACCCGAATCCTGCAGGCTACGGGCGGAACGACGATTCTGGCGGCGGGCGTCTATACCATCGCCTTCCTAGTCCTGCCCGGAACATCAAAGACGTTTTCCGTCACCGTTGATACTGACGCGTTTGGCATTGGTGGGATTGAAGCGTCCTTCACGCGTTTTGATCCGGCGATGTTGGGTGATGACTTCGCCGGGTTCGGTGCCGCCATGGCTGATCTGATCCTGGGGCTGGAAGCATTGCGGGATGGCCAGGTCGATCTGGCCGACGGCCTTGCGGATGTCAGAGCCGCCGTCGATGCGCTGCTGGTAGGTTCGGCGGATATCACCGGCGGTATCGGGGCCTATCAAGACGCTGCTAACCTGCTCCTCGCTTCGCTTTCGGAACTTTCCGATCATATCACGGCCTTGTCGCTCGGGGCATCGGGCCTGCAGGATGCGGGATCGGCCTTGCTGGAAGGGTATGCGGGACTGATGGGCATCATCAACGATGTCGCCGCTACGTTCGCCGCCCTGCATCCGGAGGACGAAGCGCTCCTGACGAAACTGACGACGATGACCCAGACGGCCGCCGCCATCGAAGCGGCGCTCTCAGCCTATGTCGGCGGCGTGGATTCGCTATCCAGTAATCTCGCGATTCTGGCGGCCGGGCTTGCCCAGCTTGAGGCCGGAACCGAACTATTGAACGCCGGGTTGACGGAGCTGGTTCAGGCGTCGGGAAACATCATGGATGGATTAGCGATGACGGGCTCCGGCTTTGACGTGATCGTCGCCGCCCTGCCGGCCATGATCGATGCCCAGTCCGCGATGATGGCCGGCCTTTCGGACGCCATCACCGGGCTTGCCTTCCTCGACATCGTTCCAGGGGATTACGTTTCCTTCACCGATCCTGACAATCCGGTACCCGGTTCTGTGCAATTCATCTACTCCATTCCCGGCTTTTAGTCATTGTGCATTCCGAGAAACCGTCTTCGTTGACGGTTTTTCTTTTTGTTGGCAGGCGTTTATCACAAGCAGAGAAAGGCGATCATTTTCCAGATTTACCAGTTGTATCTCTAACACGGCACATGAAAATCAAATAGATTGTTTTGATTGCCGACATTCCATATTCTCTTTTGCTATTTTGCACTAATTTCAAAAAGTGTGAAATTGCATTGATTTATTCTATCGACGGTAGTATGATGATAGATAGAAGAAAGGTGGTGTTCGTTATGAGTATCGAATCCAGACTTCATTCAAAAAGCGATAACGCGTATATTCACAAAAACGAATTGTATCAATGGATTGAACAGGAACATCCCGATTATTCTGAAACCTCTTACCGCTGGGTCGTTTACAACTTGATCCATTCCGGATTGATAACCAAAATAGATAACAATATTTTTATCAAAGGATACAAAAAAAAGTATACTTATGGATATATCGGAACAAAACACCATCAGATCATCGACTACTTCGACAAAGAGCTACCCAATATTTCTGCAGTTATTTATGAGGCGACGATGTTGAATGAATGGCTCAATCATCAGTTG
Organism: uncultured Candidatus Izemoplasmatales bacterium; assembly: GCA_964519115.1. Taxonomy (GTDB): domain Bacteria; phylum Bacillota_I; class Bacilli_A; order Izemoplasmatales; family Hujiaoplasmataceae; genus UBA12489. Next base: position 6,427 of record CAZFHR010000022.1, on the reverse strand, counting down.
GCTAGAAACGTTATTTTTGTTGAAGTCAATAAGGATTACGCAGAGATCATATTTGACAAACTTAGAACAGACATACAATCAAATCTTCTGATCAACCCGAAAAAAGATGAATTTACTCGATACGTCGAGCCGGATTCCATCGTTATCCTGAACTTGATTACCCAAGCTCCGACAAATAAACGCTCCCATGAAATCAAGTTGGAAAAGTTCATTGTCGATCTTTTCTCTGAACCGATTCTAAAAGCGTTATTCAGTGAATCAGAAATGGCGCCGATGCTGGAATCGATGTTTTACCAATATGTGATCGAGCAGAAAAAACTATTTGCGTATGCTAAACGAAGAAAATGCGACCAAAGAATAAAACAGTTCATTCGCCAAAACACTACTATCACGCTTTGGGAGAATCAGTAATGCTGCGCAAAGAAAGTTTTCCATAGAACACGTTGAGTCATTATAATTAAGCATGTCGTCCGTATGCGCTCATTGTAACCTATTGACACCTGAAAACTCGTATTTTCAGTGATTTCGATGACAAAGAGGCGTTTATACCGGGATATCCCTCTTTCGAATTGAATCAAAAAATAGTCGTTGTGTTTCTACATCCTCAAAAGCAAGTCGATGTGTGAAGCGATTGAAAAGGCTTGAGAGTACGGGCCTCGTTTTTTATGCATTGCATTCGCAAAAAAACCGGTAAAGTCGAATAATGATGGAAATATCGACTTTACCGGTTTTCATTTTTCAAAGGGGAGTTCGAGTTTCAAGATCCGAGATTGTTAAAAATTGCCTTACAAAAGTTCAATGGGGAGCGCCAACAGGTTATCGCGCAAATAGACGACTTTGTCATATAAACAAATGATGGCCCCCATACCCCGTTTCTTATCAACAACCCCATCCAATACATCAAATGCAGACGCCATCGATGCATCTGGAGCAGCACTCATTTTGATTTCCACGGGGTGTAGAATCCCGTTTTCTTCAATAATGAAATCGATTTCCGATTCAATGCTATCCGAAGTCCCATCGGGATGCTTCCGGATTTTGTCTTTTCCGCGATAATAGAAAACATGGTCGCGATAGCCTTTGCCTTCATTGGAAAACGATTTCAAAATTTCCGAAATCACGAAAGTCTCAAAGATGTTTCCGTTTTGGGCGCCGACCGCCAGCACTTCGGGGGTCATCCACTTGGTCAGATAACAGACCAATCCCGTGTCGCGGAAAAACAATTTCGGTGTTCTGATCGCTCTTCTCAAAGCACTCGGGGCATAGGGTTCGAGAATGTATATAATTCCTGAGGTTTCCAATAATGAGGTCCAGTTGCGAACCGTTTCCACGGAGATGCCCACTTCATCCGAAACATTACTATAATTCAGCATTTGCCCGGTTCGGGCGGCCATGGCAATCAGAAAATTCAAGAATTTTCCTTTGTCCTTCACCCGGAGCAGATCACTGATGTCTCGTTCGATATAGGTGCTGACATAGGAACGGTAGAAAATTTCCCAATCGACATCTAGGTTTTGCAAAGCGGGATAAGAACCGCGGTGGATGATTTGCCAAAGATGATCGTATTTGACGATTGAATTCTGTCTGGCGTCGACATAGTCTTTAGTGGGAACGAAATGCCGATGGAAATCAATGTCGAAAATCTCTCGCAAGGAGAGTCCTTGCATCTCCAGAATCGCCACTCGACCGGCCAAAGATTCGGTGACGTTTTTCACGAGATGGAATTGTTGGGAGCCCGTCAGCAGGAACAATCCATTTTCCTTCTTTTTATCACAGATGATTTTAATGAAGGGAAACAGTTCTGCCGCGTATTGGACTTCGTCAAGGATGACCGGAGTGGGGTTGTTTTGGGAAAACAGCCCCGCATCTTGCTTTGCCAGGTTCAAGAGAAGCGGGTCGTCAAATGTCACATAGGGCAAGGTTGGGAAGATGGTTTCCAGCGCGGTTGATTTTCCAACCTGTCTGGGCCCAATCAATAAAGTGGCCGGGAACGTTTGGCTGCATTTAATCAAAGTATCGGTAATTTGTCGACGAATATACTTCATAGGAACCCCCTCTTGTGGCTATTTTCAATTACAATTTGATTATAGCCACAGGAAAGGCTTTTGTCAACAAATACAAGAAAATAAAGTTAATTATTGTTCAAGGTCACAACAAACATCAAAACGAAAGTTTCAAAAACGGCACAAACTAGGTTTTGGTAACACAAAGCGAGAACGGAGGAAAGACATGAAGGACTTCTTTTCAGCCACAACGGGCCTGACGTTCGTGGAATTCGGAACGTACCACCTGATTGTTTTGGGCATCGTCATCGGATCAATCCTCGTACTGTACCTGATGCGAGGAAGAATCAGGGCATCAAAACATGAAAGGACGTTTCGGTATGTCCTCGGGGCGATCGGCATCCTGTCGGAAGTATCCCTGCATCTGTGGCAGCTTCTGAATGGCATCTGGACGTTCGCTGACAGCTTTCCGATGGCGATCTGTTTCTTCAGTCTTGCCATGGGCATCTACGTAATGTTCACGAAGTCGAAAAAGGTGTTCGACATCGCCTACTTCTGGGCGATCGGCGGCGTCGCCAGCATTCTGTTCCCCGATATTCCCTTTGGACCAGACCGGTTCCGGTTCTATCAGTACCTGATCGGGCATCTCAGTTTCTTCCTGATGTTCATGTACATGCTTTTCGTGCATGGATACCGGCCATCACTGAAAGCGTTCTGGAAAAGCGTCGCCCTGCTCCTAGGCGTCACGCTGCTCGTCGTGTATCCGATTGATCTCCTGACAGGGGCCAACTTCCTGTTCCTTAAAGATCCCGCGGGAACGCCGTTTGAAGTGTTGATTGATCTGGTTGGTTCCAAGTTCTATCTTGTCGGCGTGGTCGTAACGGCTTTCGTCGTCATGGGCGTCTGGGGCCTGCCGGTCATTGTGGCCGAGCGAATGAAGGAAAACAAGCGGCGAGCCGTCCGGTGACAGGTACTAGATTCAACTGTTTTTTCTTCAGGTATGAAAGAACATGATTTAATTCTATCGAATCGAGCTGATGCGTGATGAAAGTGTTTGACTTAAAATCGGACCTGCCGCGAGCGGATGTCGCCGTCCTCCGGCTGAAGAACTACGTCAAGATGATGAAACCGACGGAGAAAATCATCAAGGTCATCCACGGCTATGGATCCCACGGTGTCGGCGGGAAGATCCGCGATGCGGTCCGGGACACCCTTGAGGAGATGCGGTCCGCAAGACAGATCAAAGGCTATATTCCCGGCGAGGCCACAACGACCCTAATGGGATATGACGAAGAGATCACACGATATAAAGCCCTGTTGGCGGGCGACTCGGATTTCCGCAAAGGCAACGACGGCATCACGTATATCATTTTATAAAGTTATTGCCGGATCGCCTTTTCTTCTTCGGCAAATGTTGTAAAATATTGAAAATTTGAGAAAAAACAGAGCAAAGCGCAACCGAAGCGCTTTGCTTTTTGATTTTCATAGCGCAAAAATACGAATGTCAGTCGGCTTTCCGGTTGAGAAATTCCTGAATTTTCGGGAAATTGCATCCATTCCTCCTAGCATTTACAGAGAAAGTTGATAATAGTTTGCGCAAATGTGGCGAATGAACGAATTAAATGGTTGTGTTATTAACCAATTTTCTCAAATTATCGTGCATAAAAACAGAAAAACACTTTAGTGTAAAAATATTTATATTATTATGTTGACAATAGTGTATGGCATACAGTATAATGTTGGCGAGGTGAAAACATGATCGATCCATCAATGCTTGAAAACCTGAAAGGTGAACTCCGCCGCGGGACGCAGATCCTTGCCGTCCTGAGTCAGCTAAATGCCACTCAATATGGATATTCCCTGCTTCAGCGCCTGGAAGACAAGAACGTCTCCATTGAAGCCGGAACCCTGTATCCGCTGCTCCGGCGGCTGGAATCACAAGGCCTGCTGCAAAGCGAATGGGATACCACCGAAAGCCGACCGAGGAAATATTATCTTCTCAGCGAGGTCGGCAAGGAAGTCTATGAAATACTCAAAGAAGAATGGAAAACGATCGCCAGGGAACTTGACGGTTTGCTTGAAGGGGGAAAAGGAAAATGAATGACTTGATTGAAAGATATGTTTATAACGTCACCAAACGGCTTCCGGAAGCATCGCGGGGTGAAGTCGCCAAAGAACTACACGCCAACATCAGCGACATGCTGCCGGAGAATCCGAAGCCAGAAGACATCCGGAAAGTCCTGATCGAGCTCGGCGAACCGCGCGAACTCGCCGGCGGCTACCGAGAGCATCAACGCTATCTGATTTCCCCGAAATGGATGGACGAATATCTCCAGGTTCTCAAGATCGTGATGATTGTCTTCGGCTCGATTACGCTCGTCTTCGGACTGATCGACCACATCATGAACCCGGAGGCGACGACGCTCATCGGCATCATTGGCGAAGTCTTCGGCCAGGTGATCTCCGAAGTCATCGGCAGCCTGTTCCGCGCCTTCACGATCGTCACCCTGATTTTCGCCGCGATCGACATCTATGGCACCAAATACAAGAAGGCGCCCTGGAATCCGGACAATCTGCCCAAACTACCGAAGATGAACGTCAAGAAAATATCCCGCGTCGAATCCGTCATCGGGCTCATGTGCGCCGCCATCTTCGGATCCATCTTCGTGTACCTGCTGTACTATAATCAGCTCTATATCGGCTGGTATGATGGTGCCGGGCCCCATTTCGATGTCATTCCGCTCTTCAGTGACGCCATCGTTCAGACCTTCGTTCCGCTCTACATCGGCGCGCTGGCGCTGACGATTACTTCCTGTCTCGTCAAATGGAAATATGCCCACTGGAACGTCTCGGTCGCCATCATCCACACGATTGACAAGATCTTCGGACTAGTCATCTTCCTCGCCTTCGTCCAACAGCCGAATCTCCTGAACGCCGAATTTTTGGCCCGCGCCTCCACCTTTTTTGAAGTCGCCGCCAATGATATCGCCACCGGCGTGACGGAAGGCGCCACCGGCTTTGCGATCTTCCTCTGCTTCATCAGTCTGATCGACATCATCGCCGCTTGGGTAAAAGCCCTCAAGCCGCAATCCGAAACGATTAAAAGAAGCAAGAGATAAAGAACCGAATCAACAAAAGCCGCTCGACCGATTTTCATCGGATGAGCGGCTTTTCCTATCTCATCAAGACATGCAACAGACATATGTGGACAGGCAATTACGAGTTAATATCATGATTTGTATCGGAAAGGGGAAAAATACCGGCATAAGACAGCTGCTTTCGATGGTATAATCTTCTTGACGGCAGGCGTGGATTCACCGGGCCGATCACCGATACGAATTTTGTTTCTTTATCTGGGTGCCGTCAGAAAAGACCAATCACCAAACAGGAGGAAATGGACATGGCAACAGGAATCATTTTCATCGTTTTGGGGCTTTTGATCAGTGTCATCGCTTTCTTTACACAGGGTGTCGTGAATTCCCGCCGGAATCGCTGGCTCGTGAATCTCGTCGGCGCCAAACCGGCCAAGATCATCTATGGTTGCCTCGGAATCGTCGTGGCGGTCGTCGGCATTTTGATGGTCGCCGGCATCATCCCGGTCTGAGGTTAGGGTTCATACGATTGCGTTTCATAGTAAAAAAGTGTCGGCAACCGCATCGCGGCCGCCGACTTTTCTTATGCTTGCTTGAGATCGGGGAATACGGGCGGATGCCGATGCCGGGTCGCCTGTTCATAGGCATAGGCGATTTTAATCAGGGTGCATTCGTCCCAGTGCCGGCCGATCAAGTTGAGACTGCGCGGAATCAGGTCGGTAAGCGGACGCGCCGGTACCGACATGCAGGGATTTCCCGCCACCGGGGCGTACCCGGTTCTCTTCGCGGCGATTAGCGCATCAAGATGCTGCTCTTTCATCAAGACTGTCATGCGGTTCGCCTCTTCCAGCAGAACCTTGCGGGCTTCGACGTATTCCGGTTCAGAAAGATCGCCCTTCGTCTTCTCAGCTTCGATCAGAATGTTCTGACCATGAAGCAGACAGCGTTCGGCGTGTGCTTCGTTGAAGGCGATGATGTCGGAAAGCGACGTCATCGCCGTATGCCCTTTGACGCCGGCAAGATAACGGTTCATGTCGTATTTGAAATCATATAGCATGGTTTCATAGTTCTTCATCGGTTTCGCTTCAATCACTAGAGGAATAAGAACGGCGCCGGCCGCTTCGAGAACGACCTTGGCTTCCACCATGATTGCCTTTTCGACGTCATCGTCGGCGTAGTTGGCAAAGGAAAACATGCCGATCCGCAGACCCTGGATCGGTTCGCCGCAGCAGGCGGCATAGTCCTTTTTCTTTCTTCCCGCACTTTTCGTCGCGGGATCGTCCTGGTCTGAACCAGCCATCGCGGTCAGTAAGAGCGCCGCGTCCTCGACTG
>CAZFHR010000021.1:0-12046 GCA_964519115.1 uncultured Candidatus Izemoplasmatales bacterium | reverse complement strand
ATCTTCCCCGCAATCTCGAGATCGCCGACTCGGCGTATATTCAAGGAATGGAGTCAGCCGTCCTGACAGAGACGATGGCAAAACGATATGCAGCGGGAAATCCGGATTTTCTCGCCGCCATCGAGCGGATCTGGAGCGGGGGAGACGACATGTTCGCCACCGCCGTTCGCCTGCTCGCAGCCGGCGTCGGATCGATTCCCGATGCCGATGGACAGCTTGCCGCCTACATGGAAACCCATTTCGGCGCTGATATGGTCCAGACCCGACTGGCGGATTTCACCGATCTGATTGAGCAACGCCGTCAGGACCTACATAACTTGCTAGAACGAGCGATCGAGGAAATCCAGGGAATCGACAATGAAAAGGCCCTTTCGTTTGCTGCCGCGCTCGCAGGAATTCAAAGCCGGTTGACCGCCAAAGGATACGAAGCGTTCGTTACAGCGTGCACAGTGGACCTTCCGCGCAAACCGGTATTATCCAAAGCCTTCGACGAAACAGATTCCCAACGGCTGACACACGCCTATGCTCCTTTCGCCGACGCCTTCCGGGTGGCGAAGAAGATGGTGGAGTCTCTCCATGCAGCAAACGAGGAAGAACTCCTTGTCAGCTATCTTGATACGCGGCCGGTGGTGACGGAAGTCGTGGCGGCTACGCGCGACTATCTCGAGAATCTGTCCGCACGGAAACGCCGCGAAAACGCCTTCGGATTCGCCGACGTGATGAGTTTCGCCATCGCGATTCTGGAAGATCATCCGGACGTTCTGGCCCGATACCGGGCCGGCCTCGTGGAAATCATGGTCGATGAATATCAGGACACGAATGACCTCCAGAATCGTCTGATCGACATTCTGGCAATGAATAACGCATTCATGGTCGGCGACGTCAAGCAGTCAATTTATGGCTTCCGCGATGCCAACCCGGCCAATTTCCGCCGCAAATGCCAGTCGATCGCCGCCGGCGCCAGTGGCTACATCGTCGATTTACGGGAGAATTTCCGGTCGCGCCGGGAAGTTATCGATGCCGTCAATCGCCTGTTTGAACACGTGATGGATGAACGCGTCGGCGGTGCCGACTACCAGCTGCGCCAGTCACTCGTCTATGGCAACCATGCGTTTGATCGCCAGACGGATCGTGAGATCGACCGGCATCCGAAAATAATCACTTACGATCCGGGAGAAGGATCCGCTGTCATGGCAGAAGCGAGGATCTTGGCCTCGCTGATTCGTTCCGACATCGATGGCGGCTTTCCTATCCTTGATCCGGCGAAAGGATATCGTCCCTGCGCCTATGGCGATTTCTGTGTTCTCGTCGACCGCAAATCCGATTTCGTCGTCTATCAGAACGCCATGGTCGCTGCCGGCATTCCGGTCTATGCCATCGCCGACGAGACATTCGTGGCGTCGGCCGAAATCCAGTTCGTTCTCAACCTCTTGAAACTCGTCCGCTGCCAGAACGATGCCGAGCAAGCGAAACTTTGGTTCCGCCATGCCCTCTATGGCACGGCGCGCTCCTTCGTCTTCAAGATTCCTGATGATGAAGTGCTCCCGGTGCTCGCCGACCGGTCGCTTTGTGCCTTCACGGCGGCGATGCCGGTTTCTCTGCGTTCGATCGGAAACATCGTTTCTGAACTGACAGCCCTTTCCATGCGACTTCCGGCCGATCGGTTCCTGCTTCGTCTCTATGCCGCCTGCGACATCTACCATAATGCCGCCCACTTACCTGATCCGGCCGCCGTCGAAGCCAAACTGGATTATCTCGTGAATAAGGCCGCTACGCTCCCCACCCCCGGATTCGACGGTCTGCTCGACTACATCGCCGCCATCCAGAATGCGAAAAACCTCGACGTCGAGTTTTCGCGTCCCCTCATTTTCGGACGGAATGCCGTATACCTGATGACGATGCATAAGGCGAAGGGACTGGAATTCCCGATTTGTCTTTACCCCGGCCTGTCCAAACGCTTCAACCGTTCGGACACCCGCGGTTTCTTTCTCTACGACAAGCGGTTCGGACTGCTCACGAAGGCGTGGGATGAAGGATTCAAGGATACGTTCCTCCATGTTCTGTTCCGGGATGCGACCGATCGCGATTATCTATCGGAACGGATTCGGCTATTTTACGTCGCGCTGACGCGGGCGAAGGAAAAGTTCTATCTGCTTCTGAATGTCGCCAAAGACCTGAATGAATCACCCGCGACTGATGCGACGGGCTATCTGCCTGAATCGCTGCGGCTCAACTACGGCTGTTATGCCGATCTCGTCCGGTCCGTCGGGGCAACCGCTGCCTGGCGCGTGCCTGCTTTCGCTCCCGTCGACATCCGGAGAGAAGCGGAACGGGTGCAGGACGTTGATGTCATCCCCGAATTCATCCGGTTCGACCTGCGTCCGCTTCCGCTGGAAAAAACTGGATATGCAAAGACCGGAATGACCATATCCGATCCGGATAACAGGATGGCGATGGCGGTCGGAACGCGATTCCATGCCGTTCTCGAAGTTTTTGATTTCTCCGATCCTGATTCATCGCTCGCGGCTCTGACGCCGGAATGGCGACAGCGCATCAAGGCCTTTCTCGCCCATCCCGAATTCGCCGGCATCACTGGGGCCCAAGTGGTTCAGGAACTTGACTTCATGACCGGTTCGGATCCGGGTGCCAGACGTGGCTCGATCGATTTTCTGATGATGATGAACGGAAATGCGACGATCGTCGACTACAAACTGAAAAGAATCGAAGATCCCGCCTATGAAATCCAGCTCGAAGGATATCGCGATTATGTCGCGGCGCTGACCGGACTTCCCGTACGGACGTATCTCTACTCCATCCTTGATGACCTTTTGGTCGAAACCGGAGGCAAAACCCATGCTTGAAATCATCCCGCAAGTCAAGAACATCACGTTATTCCAAGGCGTCATCAACGTCACCGGCGGATTTCGACTGACCGATGCGGCCGGATTCACCGGTCTTGACCGGTTCCTTGTCGAGTATTTTCCGGGAGAAGGCAGCCATCCGCCTGTCAATCTGCGGATCGAAACGCTTGCGGAACTGCCCTTGGAGGGATACCGGATCCGCATCGATGAAACCGGAGTCGTCATCGGTGCATCCAGCCGGAAAGGTGCATTCTGGGCGTTTCAGACGTTGCGACAACTCTGCGATCACCGTACCGGCACGATGCCGTTTGCTCTCCTCGACGATGCCCCTGATCTGATGATCCGCGGGTTCATGCTGGACATCAGCCGCGACAAGATTCCGACCATGGCGTCGATCCGGATGACGATCGATGAGCTGGCCGCTTTCAAAATCAACCACTTCGAACTGTACGTCGAAGGTTTTTCCTATGCCTATCCTTCGTTTCCGGAAACCTGGGCGGATGAAACGCCGCTCACCCCTGCTGACTACGAACTGATCGATGCCTACTGCAACGAACGCGAAATCGATTTCGTTCCCAATCAGAACGGGTTTGGACACATGTCGGCATGGCTCGCGCGTCCAGAATTCCGAACGCTCGCGGAATGTGAACAAGGGTATACCGCCTGGGGTTTCCCGTTTCCGCCGTCCACGCTCAATCCACTTGATCCGCGCAGTTTCGATCTCGTGCGCCGGATGTACGCCGACATGTTCCCGCATGTCCGGTCGCGCTTGTTCCACATCAACGGCGATGAGCCGTTCGAACTCGGTCTTGGCAAATCGAAGGGAAAAGTCGAAGCAATCGGCAAAGAAGCCGTCTATGTCGATTTCATCTGGAAACTGTGTGCCGAAGTCAAAGCCGCGGGTAGGACGCCGATCATGTGGGGAGATGTCCTCATCCAGCATCCGGAAGCGCTCAGAACGTTGCCGGGCGATCTATGGTTCGTCGACTGGGGATACGACTTCGATTATCCGTTTGATGCCCACACGGCGATATTGGCCGCGTCGAAAGTCCGGTTCCTAGCGGCGCCGGGAACATCTTCCTGGAACAGTTTCGCTTCCCGGTGGCATGATATGACGCTCTCGACGCAAAACGCGGCCAATGCCGTAAAAAAGCACGGCGGACTCGGTATTTTGACAACCGACTGGGGCGATTTCGGCCATCTTCAGTACTGGCCGTTCTCATGGCCGGGCCTGCTCTATGCGGCCGGATGCGGCTGGGGTCCGGCCCCATCGGAAGCGGCGGTCATCGCAAGCATCGACCGGCATTTCGCGCCGGAAGGAACCACCGCGATCGGCCAAGCCATCGTCGCGTTGGCGAAATATTCACTGCTGGAGGACGGAACGACCTATAACGCGACGAAGACGTTCCACGCCTTCATGTACGTTGATCCCTCGACTCGGACGGACGCGCCGACCAAAGGGGCGATCCTGCAGGGAGCGCTGGCCGGATCGCGGATCGAGCCGCAACACGCCGAAACGATCCTCGGCCTGCTCAAAGAAGTCCGGCAGCTGCTTGCAGATCAGCCGGCATCGCTCGTCATGGAAGAGATCCTTCAGACCACCGATTTCATCGAAACCGGTGTTCTTGTCAATCTCGTCCTGAACGGCGGCGATCCGGACGGACGGCGACGACAGGCAGCCGTGAAGCTGCTGGCGAAAATCATTCCGACCCACGAACGGCTTTGGCTGGCCCGGAATCGCACCGGGGGATTGATGCGTTCACTTTCCCGGCCGATTTGGCTGAAAAGATTGATGGAATCATCTTTGCAGGCATGAAATGTGATATAATCGAACACGAAAGCGGGTGGTCCGATGGAACGCGATCAGATGATGGCAGAAGCCATTAAAGCCTATGAAGTCCGGCAGTTCGACCGGGCTTTGCCGACCTTCAGGAAACTGGCGAAGAAAAACAATCCCGAAGCGCTGTATTATCTCGGCATGATCGCCTATTCCGGTTCGACCGGAAAAGCCGATCCGGTTTTGGCGTTCGATTGTTTCCGTCGATCGGCGATGGAACTCGAGATCCGGAGTCTCGCCATGTGCGGACGCTGTTACGAAGAAGGCGCCGGTATCGAACAGGACCTGACGAAAGCCTATGACTATTACGCCGCCGGAGCGGCCAAAGGCGATCCCGACGCTGCCCTCAAGGAAGCAGAATGTCTCGAGATGGGGAAGGGTGTCGCCAAGAACGAACAGAAGGCACTGCAGATTTATGTCGATCTTGCGAAGCGTCAGAACCCCTACGCAACCTTCCGCATCGGCATCGCCTACCTCGAAGGGCGGGGCGTGACAAAGAGCCCGGAATCGGCTTTTTCCTGGCTGAACAAGGCGCTTGCGCTCGGATCGTCGGATGCGATGAACCAGTTCCGCTTGATCGGGACAAAAAGCAAGACCGACGAACGGACGACGGCGGACATCGCGGCGATCGGGAAGGAACTCTTCCACGGCGACCGGCCGGAAAAGGCGATCGCCTACCTGACGATCGCCGCCAATGAAGGCGACGGCGAGTCGCTCCGCCTGCTCATGCAGGGCGCGGACGCGGGACGGGGAATGAAGCAGGATTCCAAAGCCGCATTTGACTTCGCCCTGCGCGGCGCGAATGCGAAGGATCCCGAAGCGATGCTTGCACTCGGTAAAAAATACGAAGCGGGGAACGGCGTGCGTTCGTCGTTTGTTCTGGCCGCATTCTGGTATGATCAGGCAACCAAGGCCGGCGATGCCCGCGGCACCGCTGAACTGATCGGGATCCGGGGGTATTGAAATGGCAGAAAATACGAATCCGAAAACCCTGAACGATACCGGCGACGCTTATTTCTACGGCATCGGCCGACCGATCAACCGCGAATTGGCCTATACGTATTATAAGCAGGCCGCCGATCTCGACAATCCGATCGGGATGTTCAATCTTGGTCAGTATTTCGCGAGCAAAGCCGACTACAAGACGGCGGTGCAGTATTATGAAAAGGCCAAGGCTTTCCTCCATCCGCCGGCTTTTATGGCGCTCGCCAAGATGTTCGAAACCGGGGTCGGCGCCAGAAAGAACAAGGGCAAGGCCTTCAAAATGTACCTGGGCGCCGCCAAACTCGCCGACATCGAAGCCTACAACGCCGTCGGACTCTGTTACAAGAACGGCATCGGCATCAAGAAGGATGCCACCAAGGCAATCGAATATTTCCAGAAATCGGCCGATCAGAACGACCCCGCCGGGGAGTATCAGCTCGGACTTTTGCTGATGGAAACCCCGGAATACAAGAAGAACCCGGAAAAAGCGTTTCATTGGCTCGACAAGGCGGCAACGTCCGGCCATGTCGAGGCCATGAAAAAATTACTATCGATCTACGTCGAAGGCAAACACCCCGCTTTTCAGAAGAAATCGCGCCTGCATCTCGGCGAAATGGCATTCTATTACCGCGAACTGCTGGCAAAGGCGAAGGATGTCGGAAATCTGATCGTCGTCGCCGATGCCTATTATCAGGGTACTGACGTCGTCAAGAAAAATCAGGATAAAGCATCGCTCTATTACCGGATGCTGCTCGACATGAACGAAGTGGCGGGAAAATACGGGTATGCGCTCTGCCTGCTGTATGGACAGGGCGTCCGGATGAACGTAACGGAAGCCAAGCGGCTTTTTGACGAAGCAGCAGCCGCCAAACACGTCGGGGCGATGACCCGGCTCGGTGACATCGCCCGGCTCGGACTCGAAAAAAATCCCGACAATGAAGAAGCCAAGCGCTGCTACATGGATGCGGCCCGGCTGCAGGATCCGGAAGCGATCATGAACCTGGGTCTCCTCAATTATCGCAACCTTATCGAAGGCAGTTCTCCGGCGCTTGCGTTCAATTACATGGATACGGCTGCCAAAAAAGGATATTTTCAGGCGTTGTACTGGCTCGGCATCTTTCATGACAAGGGGATCGGCTGCGAACGCGACTTCTCTGAGGCGGAAAAATGTTTCAAGAAAGCGATCGCCAGCAACAGCCTGGGAGCGAAATATAAATACGCATCGATGATCTTCGACGAGATCGAAGCCCAGAAACTGAAACCGAAGAAAACCGAAGAATACTGGATGGAATGTCGGAAGCTGTTCATCGAATATGTCGAAGACCTGCAGCACAATCCGGCCAACCATGCCTTTTCGATGCATTATCTCGGCCTCATCCATTTATACGGCAAGGGAACTCCGTCTTCGGCCCGCCGGGCCCGGTTCTGGTTCGAAAGCGCCGCTGAAGCGGGGCTGTCGAAAGCGATGGTCGAACTGTACCGGCTGATGCGAGAACATGAATTCGTATCAGCGCTCGAATGGCTTGACAAAGCGCTCGCCGATCAGCAGAACGCCGATGCCGCCTATGAAAAGGCCCTTCTGTACATCGAGGGTCATATCCCCGAACTGAAACCGAATCTGAAAGCCGGACGAGCCCTTCTTGACGCCGCCGCTCGCCTGAATCATAAAGATGCGATCGCCAAACTGATGCTTTTATAGGAGGTGCCGACATGAACGTATTGCTCCATATCTGTTGCGCGCCGTGCAGCGTCATGTGCGTGAAGACGCTCAGGGATGCCGGCATCACCATCACCGGTTACTGGTACAACCCCAATATCCACCCGTATACCGAATACCAGGCCCGGCTCGACGCCCTCAAAGGCTATGCCGAGACGATCGACCTGCCGATGATCTGGAATGACGTCTATGGCCTGCGGCCGTTCATCGTCCGTGCCATCTCCGACCTCGACAACCGTTGTGACGGCTGTTATGAAGAACGCTTGCGCCAGACGGCCATGGCGGCGAAAGCGGGCGGATATGATGCCTTTTCGACGACGCTCTTGATCAGTCCTTATCAAAAACACGAACGACTGAAATCAGTGGCGGAACGGATCGCGGCGGAAACCGGCGTCCCGTTTCACTATGTCGATTTCCGCTCGATGTTCCGCGAAGGTCAGCGGATCGCCCGGGGATTGCCCCTTTACATGCAGAAATATTGCGGCTGCATCTTCTCCGAAGAAGAGCGCTACCGCACGCCGCGGGAACCGAAGACGCCATGAGGGCGTCTTTTTCACGTAAATTCGCTAGGTGTGCTTGCGCCCTGGAGGGCGCGATGATACAATGAATTCAAATCTTAAGATTAGGAGGAATTTTATGAATTTTCCCTACAAAGATTTCGAGAAGGCTTCCTGCAAGGACGCGGACGTGGAAAAAGGACTGCTCGTCGATCTTTTCAACAAAATCGAAGACGACAACCTCAACGTCCATGCACTCGTCTTCATCAAAGACGGCAACAAGGTTTTCGACGCGTACGCCCCGGGGTTCGGGCCAGGCGTCACCGAAGAGATCTATTCGATTTCCAAATCCTTCACAAGCGTCGCCGTCGGCCTGCTTTATGATGCCGGCAGACTCGGCCTCGATGATCTGATTCTCAAGTATTTTCCGGAGGTTTCGGATCCGCTTCCGGCAACGCGGAAGATTTCCATCCGCCATCTCCTGACGATGACGAGCGGGCATTACACCGATCATTTTCCCCGTCTTGTCGAAGCGGCTGATCCGGTGCAGGAATTCTTCCGGTTGCCGATCGAAGTTGAACCCGGAACCAGGTTCTTCTATGACAATACCGCCACTTTCCTGCTTTCGGCGATCGTCACGAAAATCACCGGGCAAACGGTGGCCGACTTTCTCGAAGCACCGCTGTTCCGTCGACTGATGATCGACAAGCCGGTCTGGAAAACGCTTCACGGTTACAGTCTTGGCGCTACCGGACTTCAGTTCGATGCCATTTCACTCGCCAAATTCGGCCATCTGTTGCTCAACGATGGCATGTGGCGTGATGAACGCGTCGTCTCCACACAGTATCTCCGTGAAGCGACGAAATTCCAGATTTCCAGTCTGGAAGCGGGCGGACCGCGTGACCGCTACGGTTATGGCTTCCAGTTCTGGATCAATGATTTCGGCGATTTCCGCGCCGCCGGTCTCTTCAAGCAATACATCGTCATCAACCGCGAATTCAACATCGTTTTCGTGACGCAGGGATATGAAGGCCGGGAGTTGCTCGATCTCGTATCTAACTTTGTCTTGCCGGCTTGCCGGAAAGGCTGGCTTTATGACAGTTTCACGCTCCGTACCTTCATCCAGCGTTTTCACGACAACGCCGCCGCCCGACTGGCGGAAGAGCGGAAAACGCGAACCGTCTGGTAAAAGATTCTTCCAGAATGCCCGAAAACAAAACAAACGCTCCGGTGGACCAGACCAGAGCGTTTGTTTTGATATGAAGATGGGAAAAGGACGGAGGGCCCGTCTTTCGGCGGGTGAGAAAAGAAAATGAAAAAGCTGTTGCTGCACCGATTTCCCGGTACGCCATCATTATAGTCCCTGAACATGGTGTTTCCGTGTCGCACCTGTGAAGATTCGGTGAAATCGGCAATTCGGGAAAAAGATGCATTTCTCCCGATTTGCCCCATGGTTTCCGGTGGACAGGAAACGGAAAATTTGATATAATAAGACGAACATTCTTAAGAATGGTTTTTTGGTGTGAAATGGAAATCAAAACGTTCGTCGAAACTCTGAAATTCAAACTCGACGCGCCGCGCGCGGCCATCGGAACCGTCAACGGATACTATACCACGTTCTTCGCGGGTAGTTTCGGTTTTTCTGTGGTTCCGTATTTTACGTTTCTGCTTGAAGAAACGGTTACGGATGATCTGAAGGCAGAAGTGGCATTCGCGCTTAACGATTTCAAGATCGATGTTTCCGCGGAAAACGACGTGTTGATTCTTATTGTCGGTGAATCGCTAGCCACCATCCAGTCTGCGGCCGTCGACGCCCTGAAATCGGCTTTGGTGCGGACGACGAACGTCTTGATCGACCGCGGCGTGAAACAACCGGCGGTCTGTCGCTTCTGTGGCCTTGTGGGCGCGGACAGTTATCACTACCAAAGCGGCATCCACCGTCCGGTCCATGACAGCTGTCTCCGAGAATATCTCGCCTCCGAGGAACCCCCCTCGCCGGCGATCCCCGTCATCGATGCCGAAAGTTTCGCGAAAAGTGTTCTCTTTGCCCTGCTCGGTGGCGTCGCCGCCGCCGTGCCGGTCGTCCTCGCGGCGATCTATTATCCGATCTTCTATACATTTCTACTGGCGCTGATTCCGTTGGGGAGCTTCGTCGGCTATCGTGCCGGCAAAGGCGTTGTCCGCAAACGGGCGATCGCAATCGTAGTCGCATTCGACCACTTTCTCGCCTTCAGTCTGATCATATGGTGCTGGAACATGTATGCCCGCGCCGAAGGGGAAACGCTTTTTGACTATCTTGCTGCCGACAACCTCGTCCCCTTTGTCTTTGACGCGGTGATCGGCATTCTACTTACAACGATCGGAACGGTATTATCGAAACGGCTGTTGCCGCTTCGGAAAATATGATCGGAGGCCATCCCATGGAACTCGGCACATTCAATCGTTTGACGGTATTGCGGGAGACGGACATTTCCTATCTTCTCACCGATGGCGAAAACGAAGTATTTCTGCATAAGAAGGAAGCCGAACGCGAATATCACGACGGCGAGCGACTAACGGTTTTCGTATACACCGACAATCTGGGCCGGCCGACGGCATCGACGAAGACGCCGCTGGTCACGACGACAACGGCCGCTTTTCTCGAAGTCGTGTCGATCAATCACGAATATGGCGTCTTCCTGGAATATGGCATTCTCAAGGATCTTTTGCTTTCCAAGGACGATCTGCCGCTTTCCGTCAACGCCTGGCCAGTGGTTGGCGACAAGTTATTCGTCACGATCAAAATCCGGAAGGATCTCCTGTTTGGCAAACAGGTCGCCCGCAAATCGGTGCAGGAATATCTCCATCCGGCCGCTCCGCTGGAACCAGATCAATCCTATGATGCGATCGTCTCCTTTTTCCTTGTCGAGGGTCTCGTCTGCTTTACCGAAGAAGGTCATGAAATATTCATCCATTACAACAATACCCGGAAAAAATATCGCCTAGGCGAAACGGTTTCCGTTCGCATCCTGAAAATCAATGAAGACCAGGAAGCCGTCGGCTCGCTCATCCAACAAAAAGAGTTGATGCTGAAGCCGGATGCCGACATCCTGCTCGAATACCTTGACAACCACGGCGGCATGATGCGTTTCACCGACGCATCCGCTCCGGAAGAAATCCAGGCGGCGTTCCACATGAGCAAAGGCGCATTCAAGCGCGCGCTCGGAACCCTCTACCGCGAAGGACGCGTCGAACTGCGTCCCGATTCGACCCACATCATCGAAAAGAAATCATAAAATTCCGATCTCTGCGATGGCGGAGAAATCTCCAGAAAACGAAGGTATGTACCAATGGGAAGAGCTCATGAAGTAAGAAAAGTCGCAATGGCGCGCACCAGTTTGCTCAAAAGCAAGCTGTACTCGCGTTTCGGCAAGGAAATCTATATGAACGCCAAGGCGGGCGGCCCCGATCCCGACGGCAACCTGGCCCTCAAGAAAACGATTGAAAAGGCGAAGGCCGCCCAAGTTCCGACCGACGTCATCAAACGCAATATCGAAAAAGCCAAAAGTGCCGGTGGCGAGGACTATACACCGGTCCGTTACGAAGGGTTCGGGTGGGGCGGTTCGACGATCATCGTCGAATGCATGACCGACAACGTCAACCGGACGTTCGGAGATGTCCGCTCGATCTTCACCAAAACCGGAGCCAAGATCGGCATCGCCGGCAGCGTGGCCCATCAATACCAATACGTTTCCCTCGTGAGTTTTGAAGGACTCTCCGAAGATGAAGCCTTCGAAGCGTTGATGAACGCCGGCATCGAAGTTCGGGACATCAACGAGGAAGATGGCATCGTCATCCTGATTGGCGAGCCTTCCGACCTCGATGGCATCAAGGAAGCGATAACCGCGATCAAAGCCGATATCGTATTCCACGATGAAAAAGTGACGTATCTGCCCAACGATTACGTTGATCTGACCGAAGAAGATCTGGGTAAATTCTACCGCTTCCGCGACATGACCGACGAACTCGACGACGTTCAGGAAGTCTATACCAACATCAACCTCCCCGATGAAACGGAAGAATGACAAAAACGGAGATGCAGACCCTTTGGGTCTGCTCAGAGTGTAGACAAAGTATCCGATTGAACTTAATCGGGTACTTTTTGTTTGAG
>CAZFHR010000020.1:0-12255 GCA_964519115.1 uncultured Candidatus Izemoplasmatales bacterium | reverse complement strand
TCCCAGTTCGTCGGATCGTACCCCGTTTCCGTGAACGTCCAGCCTTTGGCAAGAACGTAGCTGGATATCGGATCTGAGGCCATCATCGCTTCGCGGGGCAGCCAGGAATGGATGTTTGATCCGCCCTTCGCGGTATTGATGACCGCGATCGGAACATCGAGCCTTTCTTCCTGCAGCAGCCGGTGCAGTTCCTTAGCGAAGATGTAGCCGATGCCGGAGCAGTCGGCGACATTGGCGGTGGCGTCGCCGGTTTTCCAGACGCCGTTTTTGACATCGGCAGCCGGTTCGTATGGATAATCGCCGTTATGGTCGCCCTCGTCCTGATAGAAGATACGGATCATCGGATCGTCGGCCGCCGCCATCGTCGCGGCGCCGCCTTCCATCTGGTCGACCTGTAGCGCCATGTTCGACTGCCCGCCGACGATCCACACTTCGCCGATGACGAGATCAAAGACCCTGAATTCGTTCACCGTGTCCGAAACAATCAGCGTGTAGGTGGCAAAGGATGCCATCAGCGCCGGCAGTTCGACGACAAAGTCGCCGCTGGCGCCGATGATCGTGGCATTCTTGTAGGAAACGGCCTGATCTGCATTTTTCACCAATTTCACGAGGGCGATCGATCCCGGGGTTCCGGAGCCGAAAATGCGAATCGGTTTCTGTTGTTGCAAAACGGCATGATCCGAAAGGATGCTCTTCAAAGCGATCGCCATATCGGGTTCTTCAAAGACAAAAGCATCCAGATCGAAATCGAGAATGATGTCGGAAGTTTCATCGTCGCGAAGCGTTGTCGTCGTTGTCGTCGCTGTGGTCGTCGAAGTTGTCGTCGTGATGCCGGTCGTCGTCGTACCGATTACCGTCATTGAGGACGAAACGGTTTCCTCGGTCGTCCTATCCGTTGTAGCGGTTGTCGTAGCGGTTGTCGTAGTTGGCAACGTCAGGGCTTGGCAGGCGATCAAGACAAAGGATTGCATTAGCATTATGGCGAAAAGATAAATCTTTTTCATCGTGTCTGTATGCATTCCCTTCTCCGATCGGTCTTGATGATCCGACGGATTCACCTTCGATTGAATCGATTGATGCACCCGTTTTCGGGTGTTCGCACTTCTTCCATTATAGCGCAAACCGACGGCGGAAACAACGAAATTTCGCGTGCACCAATCAAGCTGTATTCCTCGGTTTGAATGGATCTCGACTTTTTTGCTTTTCCTTGCCATCCGACCGGTGGCTTTTTCCTTCAGTGGCAAACCACCGGAATGTTGACCCGTTTCCGTCAACCGTCTTGACACGCTTTTTCGTGCGTGTTATGATTCACTTAGTTAGTCAAACCAAACAAGGAGGAATCTATGAAAAAACTGATTGAATCGTGCAAGAACATATTTGTCAACGACAAGCCGAAATTCTATTTCGTCTGTCTTACCCTCGCTGTCGCACTCCTCTATTTTTTCGGTACTCTGTTCCCCTTCATTCGGGTTGTCGCCGACGTCGTCAACCGCGTTCCGGCATCCGAATTCCCGGCCTATGCCATCTTCATCTTGATTTTCTGGGCCTTGATCATCGCTCATATCGGCATGACGATCCTCGACAACAAGAAATGGATCAAGGGGACTTTGATTTTGGCAGCATCCGTTGCTTCGATCTTCTTCTTGTGGGGTATCATCCTGCTGGCGGGGACGGCATCGGAAGCGGGACAGTACGCCGGCATCAGCGTCATCCCCGGCTTCGGTCTGTTCGTCCAGCTGATTTTCATCGCCGGTCTTTGGTTTTTGGCGTTCGGTAGCAAAATCGTCAACGGCTTGATTCTCCGCATCTTCCATCTGACGGCCCCAGGGCCTGAACCAGTCCCGGAACCGGTAGTCGTTCCTGAGCCGGTAGTCGTTCCTGAACCGGCAGTCGTTCCTGAACCGATAGTCGTTCCTGAACCGATAGTCGTTCCTGAACCGGTAGTCGTTCCTGAGCCGGCAGTCGTTTCTGAACCGATAGTCGTTCCTGAACCGGTAGTCGTTCCTGAACCGGTAGTCGTTCCCGAACCCGAAGTGGTCCCGGAACCAGAAGCGATCCATCAGCCAAAACCAGCTCCAAAACCAGTTCCAAAACCAGCTCCAAAACCAGCCCCTCTGTCAACCCCTGAGCCCGCTCCGAAACCAACTCCGAAACCGGCTCCGAAACCTAAACCGGAATAAGAAAAGTCATCAAAAAAAGAAGGTTCGCATCGACGCGAACCTTCTTTTTTCTTCAT
Organism: uncultured Candidatus Izemoplasmatales bacterium; assembly: GCA_964519115.1. Classification (GTDB taxonomy): domain Bacteria; phylum Bacillota_I; class Bacilli_A; order Izemoplasmatales; family Hujiaoplasmataceae; genus UBA12489. The sequence goes on along the minus strand of CAZFHR010000020.1, from coordinate 10,019 downwards.
CCGTCGATCCGGAATCGCTCGTGCAGAGCAAAAAAACGTCTGGCCACTGCAGCGATGCTGATCGGGTGGAACCCCGGCAGAGCGGCATAGAGGGTATCGTGGAGCGGATCTTTCCAATAATCGGGAATCGCATCGGCACCGCCAAAAGCTCCCATCACCGAGCCCACGGTAGCGCCGTTGCAGTCGGTGTCAAGACCGAAGAGGACCGCCGTCGACACCGCTAAACTGAAATCGCCTTTGGCGAACACGATCGCCGCAACGCAGCAACAGGCGTTGTTGATCGTGTGCGTGCAATCAAAATCAAGCAGGTATTCCCACACTTGCTCGACCAGCCGTTCCGCCGATGCTGCTTTCTTGGCGATGGCGATCGTGCGTTCGAGATACCGGTGCAGCCGCGACGTAGCCGGAATGACCGATAGGGCATGGATAAGGCAACGATCGAGATCGTCCTCGGTCAATGCCATCGCGATCAGCGCCGCGAAGAACATCGCGCCGTAGACACCGTTCTTGACGTGGGAAAACGAAGCGTCCTGATAGGCGAGGCGCGCCGCCGTCAGCGGATCGCCGGCGGCGACATACCCGTATCCGTCGATCCGGATCTGCGCGCCGATCCATTCGCGGTACGGATTGACGTTCGTCCGGACATAATCGTGATCGGCGGCGGACATTCCGCCGGCTGGTTTGGCTCCGAGGTGATACCGGATTTGCGCGAAATTGAGATAGGCTTGGGTTTCGGCGGTGCAAAGAAACCGATAGGGCAGTACTTCATGCCACATCGTGCCGACGTCGTACGGATCGAAGGTCAATCCGTGTTTTTCCAGCAACAAAAGTGACACGATCGTATAGCGGATGTCATCATCGGTATCCATGAAGGCGATTTGTTCTTTCTGGCACGCCGGATTGATCACATATAGTCCAAAGGTCTTTTCCGCCTGCGACCGACCCGGGACATAATCGGCGATCGGATAACTGCCGGCGCCTTCAAACCAGCGTTTGACGTTGCGCCAGCCGGGGTTTTCTTTGGTCGATTCCCAAAAATAGGGACCGGCCTCGAGCGGCTTGCCGAGGCTGCAACCGATACAGCGGCCAAGGAGCGCACCGAGAAAGTGGTCAAAATCCGGAATTCGATCCGACCGGACCGGCATCATGGCATCTTTCATGATACGACCGAGATCGTCGGGTTCCCAGAACGGATAGTCCGGATCCTGAGGCAGACGCCTGAGCGTGGCGAAAAAGGGTTCGATGTCCGCGTCTGTCGCCAGACGGGAGGCGGCGGTGCGGATTTTGTCGCCGACCAAATACCCTTCTTCCGATAATTGCCGCAGTTCGTGCCGCAACATCACGTCCATCCGATCCCATCCAGCCATACCGGCTCCTTTTCGGCGGATTTGGCGCCGACGCCATCATTTCGTCCCTGGGATGGCTTGATTTGATTCTACCATTCTTTCCTCCATTCGTAAACAAGCCCGCCGATTTATGTGTTGTGAAGACGGACCCGACGCGCTATAATGATGGAGACGGATCATCGGTATGATAAAGAATCATTCCGCAGGACATCACGATCATCGGCGGTGGCTTTTTCGGGGAAAGGGGGGATATGGATCATGATATTCATGGAAATCGGCAATGAAAAGATCAAAGAACCCTTCTGGTCGAAGGTCGAACGCCACAAATCCTTTCTGATTGCGATCGGCATCATCCTCCTGTACATTCTGGCCAAAGATCTCGTGACCATGACCGCCGTTCCGATCTACGGATACGAAGGGGAATACCTCTATTCGATCGAAACGCATGTCGGCAAGCGGATCATGGATCCGCCCGCCATCACCGAAGTCCCCGGGTATTCGATCGTCTGGTATGATAATCCAGAAGGAACCGGATACGACATTTCCTTCCCCTATTATGTCGAACGCGGCGTAGAACTGTACCCCCAGCTTGAACCGATCAAATATGCCATCTTCTTCGATTCGATGGGCGGTTCGGCGGTCTGGTCGATTCTCCGTGAATACGGATACCCCGTCGAAGCGCCAGCGCCGCCGCAGAAACCGGGATATGCGTTTGCCGGCTGGTACGCCGATCACTGGTACCTGTTCGAATACGAATTCACGACGATGCCGCTCAACGGCATCACCCTCTATGCCCGCTGGACTCCCAATCATTATACAATCCGGTTCGAGACGGATGGCGGCAGTCCGGTCGCGCCGCTCATAGCTGAATACCAGACAGAAATCACCTTGCCGGCAGATCCAGAGAAGACTGGGTTCGTATTTGCGGGCTGGTACGTTGACGTGGCGTGCACGCAACCGGCGATCCTCGATCTCATGCCACTGGGCGGGATGACCCTCTATGCCCGCTGGCTTCCGGAATGATTTGAAATAAGAAAAGGCGACGAACGTTCCCGCGTTCGTCGCCTTTATTTATGGGTCTGTTCTTCGGTATGAAACAATCTCACCAGGCGGCGATCGTCCCGTCGCAGCGTGGTTCGGTGCCGCCGCAGAGGACGCCGCTTTTTGCATCGCGCCAGATGATCTGGCCGCGGCCGAAACGAGAAAGTTCGGGATCGACGCTGACGACATGGCCGCGGGCGCGCAGGCCAGCGACGATGCCGGCCGGCACGGCCGGTTCCACGGTGACGGTCTTGCCTTCGATCCATTGCCAGCGGGGCGCGTCGAGCGCCGCCTGCGGATTGAGATGGAAATCGATCGTGTTCATCACGACCTGCAGATGACCCTGCGGCTGCATGAAGCCGCCCATGACACCAAACGGACCCACGGCCTTTCCGGCTTTCATCAGAAATCCGGGAATGATCGTATGATAGGAACGCTTGAACGGCGCGAGGGCGTTGGCCGCGGTCGGATCGAGACTGAAATTATGACCACGGTTCTGCAGGGCGATGCCCGTTCCCGGCACGACGAGTCCGGATCCGAACCCCATATAGTTGCTCTGAATATAGGAAACCATGTTGCCTTCGCCGTCGGCACAGGCGAGATAGACCGTTCCACCCGCCGCGGGGTTACCCGCCGTCGGCAGTGCCGCTTCCGGACCGATGAGCGACCGGCGGGCCTTGACGTAGGCCGGTGATAGCAAATCCGATGGTGATACCGGCATCGTCTTCGGATCGGCGATATAGGCGAGTCCATCGGCGAAGGCGAGTTTCATCGCCTCGATCTGCAAGTGATAGGTATTGATGTCTTCCTTGACCGCAAACGCATCGTCCCCAAGCATCGCGAGCGCCGCGAGCGCGATCATTCCCTGGCCGTTCGGCGGAATCTCGCAGACATCGTATCCTTTATAATTGACGGAAATCGGGTCGACCCAGAGCGGTTCGTACCGTTCGAGGTCGGATTTGCGGATCAAGCCGTCGAAACGGCGCGAAAACGCGTCGATTTCTTCTGCGATTTCGCCGTGATAGAAGGCGTCCGCCCTCGTTGCGCCGATTTTCGTCAGGGTCGCGGCGTGAGTGGGCGATGACCAGCGTTCCCCCGCTTTCGGAGCACAGCCTGCGGGTGCGAAAGTATCGAACCAGGAGGCGAAGGCGGCGCCGACATGGCGTTCGCGGTAGATCCTGAACGCCCGCTGCCAGTGCATGGCGACATGGCAAGAAACAGGATACCCCTCACGGGCATGCGTGATTGCGGGTTCGAGGCATTCGGCAAGCGACAGGCGGCCGAACTTGCGGGACAGATCGCGCCAGGCGGCGGGGATGCCGGGAACCAGAACGGGCAGAAAACCCGATGCGGGGATCTGGGCATGACCGCGGTCATGGATCGCCGCGATTGTCATCAGCGCCGGGGCGATGCCGCTGGCGTTGAGGCCATAAAGTTTCCCGCCAGCCCAAACGAGGGCGAAGGCATCGCCGCCGATGCCGTTGGACGTCGGCTCGACGACGGTCAGGCAGGCCGCCGTCGCGATCGCCGCGTCGATGGCGTTTCCGCCCTTCTGCAGAATGGAAAGGCCGGCCGCTGCGGCCAGCGGCTGGCTGGTGGCGACCATGCCGTTGCCGGCATAGACGACGTGTCGGGTCGAGGGATATGGATAGCGTTCCCACTCGGGATGGAACATGAACGCCCCCGCAGCGTTTGGCTTATTCATGATCGGACCGGACGTTTCCCGGCAGGTTGCGAAGCCATTCCCGGCAAAGCGGGAACCAAGCGGCGACGGCCTTGTAGTCTTCTTCATACCGTAGCGGATCGGCATCGTTCCATGGCGTCTCCCGATTGGCGAGCGACAGTCCGTGCGGCCCGTTCTGGAAGATATGCGCTTCGAAGGGAATATGGTGAAGGCGAAGCGCCTGCATCAGCACGAGCGCGTTTTCGACCGGGACGGATGCATCATCCTGGGTATGCCAGAGAAAGACCGGCGACAGTCCGGTGGTGACGCGCTTCTCGATGGCGATTGCGTCGAGCTGCGCCGCTGTCGGATGATCGCCGACCAGCATCCGGATCGAACCGTCGTGGCGCGTCATGACGTCCGCCGTGATCACGGGGTAACAGAGGATCGCCCCGGCGAACCATTCCGGTTTTGCCGTCCAGAGCAGGCCGGCGAAATGACCGCCCGCGGAAAAACCGCAGACCAGGAGCCGGCGGATGCGCGGATCGGCCCGCAACGGCGCGATCATCACGATCGCTTCGTCGAGCAGGGCGGGATACGGGTGCTTCACGTGGCGGTATTCGAAGATCGCCGCGTGGTGGCCGGCGGCGTGAAAGGCGCGCACGATCGGTTCGGCTTCCCGCGGCGAGGTGAATTCATAGCCGCCGCCAGGCAGGATGAGGATCAGGTCGCGGACCTGATCGTCAAGAAACCGGGGTAGGATGCGATTCGATGCTGCTTGTTCCATGAGAGAGCCTCCGTTCATTCGACCGCCCGCAGGCGGATGACGTTCTGATAAAATATGCCGCTTTCCTTGATCGAGCGTTTCTGCGTGGCATAATCGACGCGGACGATGCCGAAGCGTTTGCTATATCCGGCGCCCCATTCGAAATTGTCGAAGAGCGACCAAGCATAATAGCCCCTGACGTCGCACCCGGCAGCGATCGCGCGGGAAACAAAACGGAGATGGTCGCGGAAATAGGCGATGCGGTCATCGTCCCGGACCTGGCCGTCGAAAATCACTTCGTCAGCGAAAGCCGCACCGTTTTCGGCGATGATGACGGGGATATTCAAATATTCCCGCTTCACGTCCAGCAGCAGGTCATAAAGCGATTCGGGACAGATTTCCCAGCCCATGGCGGTTCGCCGGACGGCATCGTCACGGACTTCCCTGGCGCCGAGGAGTTGATTGTCGGGATCGTACGCCTGGATGCCCCGCGAATACATGTTGATGCCGATGAAATCGGAAGGCTGTTTTCCCAAGAGTTCCATATCTCCCGGACAGATGACGAAATGATGGCCGGCCCGTTCGTATCGATCGACCATGTCGACCGGATAATTCCCTTTGAGGACGGGATCGAGGAACCAGCGGTTGAGGAAGCCGTCGACGTTGCGGGCCGCCTGCAGGTCGAGCGGATCGTCGCTTGCCGGATACTGCTTGCCAAGATTGAGGACGATGCCGATCTGGCCGTCGCCCTGCGGGTGGGCTCGATAGCTGGCGACGGCGAGCGCGTGGGCGACAAGCAGGTTGTGCGCGCTCTGAAGCTGGTCGGAAAAGGATCCGGCCGGCAGAAACGCCGCGCACCAGGGTTCGTTGTGGGTAAACCATTTCTTGACGCGATCGCCGAAGAGCGTGAACAGCGTATTGGCATAGGCCACATAGTGGGTGATGACGTCGCGGTTCTTCCAGCCGCCGATCTCATCATAGACGCTGGGCAGGTCGCCGTGCCAGACCGTCACCGCCGGTTCAATGCCGTTTTCAAGCAGCTCATCGATCAGCGCATTGTAGAAAGCGACGCCTTTGGGATTGATGTTTCCGTGACCCAGAGGATAGATGCGGACCCAGGAAATCGAAAAACGATAGCTTTGCAGCCCCAGTTCCTTCATGATCGCGATGTCCCCGCGAAAGCGGTGGTAATGATCGCAGGCGACATCGCCATTCTCGACGAGCGGCCGGCCGGCAGCGTCGCGGGCGACATCGTCCCAGCCGATACGGCCGCGGCCGTCCTCGTCATGGGCGCCCTCGATTTGATAGGCTGAGGTCGCCGCTCCGAAGATGAAATCCGGTGGAAACCGGTTCATGGGTTTTTCCGGTTTGGCATCGATGGAGCGGTGGCAAACGCAAAATACTTCGCCCGCAACTGGCGCATCCTGCCATTGATCCGTGCCAGTTCTGGTTTCGCACTTTGATCGCCTTCAGCGTACCGTTTCAGCAGCCGACCCTGTTCTTCGTTGACTTCCCGATGGATCGGAAAATAGTTTTTCAAAAGAAACCAGGCATACTTCACCAGCCGGTACTCCCCGACGACCCGCAGTTCGGCGCTGATGGCATCGACGGCGACGGAATCGCCGTTTCTGATCGCCTTGACGATGGCATCGCGCGTGTTTTCTTCGGCGAAGACGATCGTTCGGGCGACGTAGGCGTTGGGATTGGCGGCTGTCGACCCGTGGCTGTCGGTACTGCCGACGATCGGGTAGCGCCGGCCTTTGGTGCGGTCATCATAGTATTTCGCGGTCTGGAACCCGTTCTGTTCGTAATAGTTTTCACCGCCGAGGACTTCGAACGCGTCGAACGGCTGGGTCGCCATCATGAATTCGGTATATTCCTCGGAGACGTTGAACGCCTTGCTGATCCAGAAGGGATGGCAGAAAATGCCGAGGCCGTTGGCCGCGCGGATATGATCGAAGATCCAGACGCAGGCGGCATAGGAAAAGGCGTCGATCGGTGCAGGGACTTCGAACCGTTTGGCCAAAGCCGTCACCTGTTCCCGATACTCGTCTTCGCTGAGGACATCCGGGCAAATTCCCGTCATCGACCGATGTTCCGGATTCTGACCCCTTTCTCGAATCTGCGGACTGGTTTCGACGAGTCCGTTGATGCTGTAGTCACCGCCGAAATTGATGATGTGAACGGGATTGCCGGGAAGATGGACTTCCTCACCGGGATAGATCATGAACTCGTGCAGAACATCCCGGTAAAAAGCGATGGCTTCAAGCGATGGATAATAACGGTTATGATCGGTGATCGTCGTGAAATCATACCCGAACAGACAATAGTTCGCCGCGACGACGGCGGGATCCTCCCGGCCGTCGGAACGGTTCGAATGCATGTGCAGGTCGCCGAGAAACGGAAATTTTCCCGCCAGATCGCAGTCGACAGCGAACATGGCGATTTCAGTGATGACCTGTCCGCCCGCGGCGATCCGTACGTAATATTCGCCTTCCCTAGGGAATGCATGGGAAAAAGTCAGCTTTTCGCCATCGGTTTTGACCGGGACGATCGCTTCATCGCCGCGGGAAAGATTCATGACGGTGACGGACGCCCCGGGTACGAACCCCGGTGCTCCCTTGAGCACCATGATCGTTATGCCCGTTGGTTGCCCAACGGTGACCACTTTCGGAAAGACGTCAAAATTACGATTGAATTTTACCATGGGGTCTCCTTCATCCTGTACATCGGTCAGTCGGCAGGGTTCATTTCGACGCTTCGCGGGGTGGCCGCGGACCGTAATACTGATAATATCGGACTTCGATGTTTCCGTTGTAGAGTTTCCGTTCCCGGTCGGGTTTACGGTTAAACAGATTCGTAAACCCTTCATAGGACGTCAGAATATAAATCGACCATGTGGGCAATTTCCGGACGATGGGCCTTAGGTCCTCATATAACGATTTCAGATCGACGTTTTCGGTCAGGCGTTCGCCATAGGGCGGATTGGCGATCAGGATGCCGTACTCGTCATGGTAATCGACGTCCCGGAAATCCTGGCATGTGAAGGTGATGCAATCGCCCACGCCGGCGGCTTCGGCATTTTGTCTCGCCGCTTCGATGCTTGCCGGATCGAGATCGGAGGCAACCATGCGAATCGGCGAATCCCGGTCAATCGCCTGTTCGGCCTTTTCGATTTCTGTCTGCCAGACGGCTTCGCCGATCCATGGCCAGTGCCGGGCGGCGAAGTCGCGTTTCAGTCCGGGGGCGATGTTCCGGCCGATCATCGCCGCTTCGATGACGATCGTGCCCGATCCGCAGAACACATCATATAAGATGCGGTCCTTGCGCCAGTAACTGAGCAGGATCATCGCGGCGGCGAGCGTTTCCTTGAGCGGAGCCGCCACGGGACGGATCCGGTATCCGCGTTTGTGAAGAGCGACGCCGCTCGTATCGATCGTGATGGTCGCGATATCGTTCAGAAGCGATACCTGGATCGTATATTCGGCACCCGCTTCCGGGAACCAGGAAATGTCATACCGTTTCTTCAGACTTTCGACGATCGCCTTCTTCACGATCGCCTGACTGTCGGAGATGCTGAAAAGGATCGATTTCACGGATTTGCCGTTGACGGGAAAACAGGCGTCGGCCGGAAGGTACTGCCCCCAGTCGAGCCCTTGCGTCTGATCGAACAGTTCGTCAAACGTGACCGCGCGGAATTCGCCCACTTTCAAAAGCACGCGATCGGCCGCGCGCAGCCAGAGGTTGGCGCGCACGAGTCCGCTTGCATCGGTTGCGAACGTGACCTTGCCATCTTCGGTCCGGAGCACTTCGAATCCCAAATCGATCAGTTCCCGTTTGACCACGGCTTCCAGGCCGAAGGTCGTCGTCGCGATCAGTTCCAGTCGTTCCATGAGGCCTCCCCTGCGGCAAAGTCCCTTGCCGGATGTCGTCTCCATTATATCACCAGAACCGGCCAAAACGTAGAGAAAGAAAAAACCCGTCCTTATTTGGACGGGCTGTCGATCCGCTGCAATTGATTCCTATCATCGAAGATAGTTCTTGTGAACGTATGACGATGTCATCAACCGTAGCAGTCCGGGATAGTTCACATCAAAAGCCATCTTGTCCCCGACCTTGCAGGGACGGTCCTTGAGATCGACGATCAGATGATCGCTGCTGGCGCCGATGATTGCGATGCCTGAATCGCGTGGCTTCAGATCTTCCGGTTCGATGTCCTGGCGGCCGATGGCGAGCAGGCCGCGGCGCATCATCCCGCAGTCTGCAATCACCGGCGTTTCGCCGAATGAATTCATGGTGCACGCACCGATCGGCTGGCTCGGCTTCTCCTTGACTTCGATCACTTCCGCTTCGAGGATGAAGACGTCGCGATGCATCTCCGGAAAGGGATTTCCGTAGGCCGTTTCGCGGCCGAGGAAGACGACTTCACCGAGGCGAAGATGATTGACTGCCGGCGGGATGATGCCTTGTCCAAACAGATGGACAGAGGAGGAATTCCCGCCCGAAACCAAGTCGATCGGAATTCCGGTTTCGGTCTCGATCCGGCTCTTGATGGCCACCAGACGACCGAGATTGACGGCGTCAGGAAGGACGCCGCCGTAGCAGGTGAGATTCGTGCCGATGCCACAAAGGCGGATATTGGGGAGCGCCGCGACGGCGCGGACCAAAGACAGATACTCGTCCTCGAACCAGATGCCCTCGCGCAGGTCGCCGAGGTCGAACATTAAGAGCACGTCATGGGTTTTTCCGAGTTTCACCGCGGCACGGCTGAGCGCCTGGATCGTCGCCAGTTCGGAATTGAGCGAAAGATCCGCATGACGGACTACGCGTTTGGCTTCCCTAATCATCGGCAGGCGGATCAAAGCCTTGGGCCAGGGCAGCTTTCGGTAGCGGATTAGGTTTTCGAGCCGGGAATCGGCGACATGGGTAAACCCGACGTCAGCGAGCGTACCGACGACGTGAAGATCGCCGGCCAGTACTTTGACGACGAGAAAGGAACGGTCGATGCCGTTGGCAACGCAGGCCTGACGCATCGTCGTCGCATTGTCATGCAGTTTCTTCAGATCGATGTTCAATCGCGGATACATCATTTCACTTCCATTCCCAGGCTGGCGCAAAGCAGGCGGAGGGCGGCCTCCGGATACTTTGACGCCATGGCGCCGCAGGCGGCCATGATATAATCAGAATCGATCGAAAAGGCCAC
>CAZFHR010000019.1:0-13044 GCA_964519115.1 uncultured Candidatus Izemoplasmatales bacterium | reverse complement strand
ATGTTTTCTCCATCGAATTGCCGCTCGATCAATACCTGAATGATCTTTATTCCTATGAAATCGAGTTCAGTTATACGACGGCCGATTATTTCCTGTTCGATGCTTCCGACTACGTTGCCGGTCTGGAAGGAAAATACTTCTACATCGAACCTTCCACCCGCAATCGGACCCGCAGATTCAATATCTACATCCGGTCGGTCGCCGAACCCGCGACCAACGCGCCGTGGGGACTGTTCGATTTCTTCCGGTCCTGGTGGGACTGATTTCATCATTGAAAGGCAAAAAGAGGTGAACGAGGATGCCAAAAGCCAGAAAAACAAAACAACATAAAGTCACGAAACCCTATCGGCTGTCACGGCGGATCGTCGGCCTGACGGTTCTCGTCGATGGTATTTTCCTCGTCCTCGTCATGGCCATCCTCGCCTTCGTCTACGTCATCAACATGCAGTCGGCCAACGACTTGAATGCCGATCTGCGCGCCAACAACGTCGTATCCGCGATCAACGCCGAAGTCGTCGAAACGAAAGCGGACGTCATCAGTCTTGCGGCCAGTCCGGAAATCGTCGCCTACGTCGCCTATCTTGCGGCTGGCGGCGACCCGGAAATCCCGGCAGCTGACGATCCCGCCTACGAAATGGTGATCGCCTTTTATGCCACCATCGATTCCGTCGTCGCGTACGGCGGTCAGGAAACCTACAGCTTTGTCTTCGTCGCCTCCGCCAATGAATGCTCGACGGGAACCGACGGCTGCTACATCGGGTCCGGCGGTGTCGCCTCAGGAGTCGAGTGGGCGCTCACCGAACGGCCCTGGTACGCGGCGGTCATCGCTTCCTCGACCGGATTTGCGGTGTCCGATCCCTATGTGGACGATCGGACCGGCGAATACGTGATTACGTTTGCAGCCAAAGTCCTGTCGGGAGCGACGACGATCGGATACGTCGGCATCGACATTCTGCTTTCGACGCTGCCACAGATCGTGGCACGATACGAATCCGGCCTCATCCTCAACCAAAACAACCAGATTCTGATCTACGCCGACGGCGGCGATGGCAATGCCACGGTGATTTTCTATTCTGATCCGACCCTGGATTATGAAATGCTGTCAGGTTCCGACATTGCCCTCCAGGATGAAACCAATGGGTTCGGCAATCAGGGATTGGCATCCGTCATCCTCAGCCGCATCGATTCTGGAACCATTGACCTCGACGCATTGGGATCCCAGTATATCACCGCCTATTCGGGAATCGCCGATGCCGCCTGGGTCGTCGTCGTCCTCGTCGACAACGCCGGCGCCTTCGGTATCGAGTACACGTTTCTGATCCTCGTCGCGCTCGTCACCTTCCTGATGGCGTTCATTTCGATGATCCTCGGCAAGCGGATCGGCCGGACGCTCGCGCCGATCGACGACATCCTCGATTCGATCGAACTGATCAAAAAGGGAAAATTCGACGTCCGGATCGACGTGACGGAAAACAATGAACTGAAGCACGTCGCCGATGCGATCAACATCATGTCCGCCGAGATCGGCGATCAGATGGATCTCGTCTACAAGAGTTTTCTCTATGATACGATGACCGGCCTCAAGAACCGCCGGGCCTGCCATCAGGAGATCGAAGATCAGTTTCTCAAGGGATCGGACAAGACGGCATTTTGCCTGATCGAACTCAACAACCTGAAAAACATCAACGTCACGAAAGGCCAGCCGGTCGGCGACGATCTGCTCCGCGCCTTCGCCGAACGGCTGGTGGATGCGCTGGGAACGAAGGAGCGGGTCTATGCCAACGGCGGCAACGAATTTCTCTTCGTCCTGCCCAAGATCCGGATGCTCGAATCGGTCGAAACGATGATCCTGAAAGTGTTCGACCGGTTCCGTCAGCCGATCGACATCCGCAACGTCAAGGTCGAAATCAAAAGCAACATCGGCATTTCCGTCTATCCTTACGACGGCAGGAAACTGGATGACCTGCTGAAAAAATGCGATACCGCCCTTTTCAAAGCCAAGGAACAGGGCAATGCGAAATTCGTTTTCTACAACGACCAGATCACCCGCGAAGTCAATTACAAGGCGCAGATCAACGAACAACTCGCGGATGCGGTCGAAAAAGATCAGCTCCGATTGAAGTTCCAGCCGCTCGTCGATATTCACAACGAGATCTACGGCTTTGAAGCACTCGTTCGCTGGAAGTCGCCGACACTGGGCGAAATCAGCCCGCAAATCTTCATCGCCAACGCCGAAGAATCGCATCTGATCATCCCGATCGGCACCTGGATTTTACGCGAAGCCTGTCGCGCCCAGGTCGAGTTCGCCAAACAGTTCCAGAAGGATTTCGTGATGTCGGTGAACGTCAGTCCCGTGCAGATTCTGCAGAAGGATTTCATCGACGTGCTCCGGCGCATCATCATCGAAACCGACATCGATCCACATTATCTCGTCCTCGAAATCACCGAAGGCATCCTCATCGACTCGGCGATCTACCTGGAGGAGACGATCGACTTCATCCATGAAATCGGCGCCAAGATCGCCCTTGACGACTTCGGCACCGGCTACGCTTCCCTGACCTATGTCCGGAAACTTCCGTTTGACAACCTGAAAATTGACAAGTCCTTCGTCGATGGCATCTTCACATCGAAAAAGGACCACGCCATTCTCGGCAGCATCGTCGATCTCGTCCATAACCTCAACATGAAGGTCATCGCCGAAGGCGTGGAAACCCGGAAGCAGTACGAATTTCTGAAACAGATATCCACCGACGTCTTCCAAGGGTTCCTCTTTTCCAAACCGCTCGGGTATGACGATTCGGTCAAGTTCGTCGATCAATTCTATAAGGTCGCCAAAGCCAAACGCATCGATGTCTTCGGCGGCAAAGATTATACGGAATGAGGGGAAGTAAACCATCATGATCAAAGCCATCGTATTGGAAACCCTGTATATATCTCAAGCCTTTGAAGTGGTCGTGGCGACCGTCATCATCCTCGTGACGGGATTCGTCGCCTTCATGCTCTTCCTCTCCATAAGACGCGATTTCAAGACCGAGATCGACAACCGGAAGATGTTGAAGCAAAGCGGCGAAACCGAGGACGACAAAGACAAGATCATCGTCGAACGCAAGAGCATCAGCAAGAAAAGCAAGGACGTCCTCGCCCTCATCGACCAGGAACTCTACCGTGCCAAGGAAGGCGAAGTCAGCGTCCTTTTCTACCTGAACCTCGACAACTTCCGCCATGTGTCCCAGCAGTTCGGCAAGGACAAGACGGACAAGGTCATCGAAGAAATCACGGCGCGTCTGCGGCGGACCGGCGATAAGAAAGCGGTCGCCGGGAATCACGAGCAGGACGTCTTTGTCTATTATCTTCCCGGTCCGGTCGACAACGAAGTCATCGAAGAATATGCCCAACTCCTTCTGAAGACCGTCGCCGAACCGCTCAAGACGGTCACGGAAACGGTCACGACCTCGATCGGCGTCGTGCTCTTCCCGTTTGACGGCATCACTGTCGCGCAATTGATGAAGAACGCCGAAATCGCCCTTTACGTCGCCAAGAAGCAGGGCAAGAATCAATATGCTCTCTATTCATCGGAACTGATCGAAAAAGAACAGTTCAACATCAACTATTATCACGAAATCAAGCAGTCGATCACCAACGACGAGTTTCTCCTCTATTACCAGCCGATCGTCGATACCAAGACCGGCAAACTCATCGGTCTGGAATCACTGCTCCGCTGGAACCACCCGACGCTCGGCATCCTCCCGCCCAGCAAATTTCTGAACGTCATGGACCTTACCGGGGACATCACCTGGTTCGGCGTCTGGGGTTTTGAGAAGGTCGTCGAGCAATACGCAATCTGGAAGAAGAGCCTGCGCATCAAGGACATCTTCATTTCCACGAACCTGTCTCCCAAACAGCTGGAGCTTGATAATCTTGCCAAGACCTTCTATGACATCGTCAAGAAACAACATTTCGAGGCGGAATCCTTCTGTATGGAAATCATCGACTACTATACGGTCATCCGCAATCCCGTCGCCGTCCAGAACCTGAACGAATTCCGCCGGTACGGCTTCCGCATCGCCGTCGACGATCTCGGCGATCAGTTCGAAATCATCCAGGATATGGCCCGGATCAGCGCCAACATCATCAAGATTTCGCGGGAAGACGTCCTCAAGATCATCAACAAGTTCGAAGAAGCCGACAAAATCGAAAAAGTCATCACCACGGCGCTCGCCAAACAGAAAGTCGTCATCGCCGAAGGCATCGAAGACAGGGCGATGCTCGCCGACCTGGCAGAACTCGGCGTCCGTTTCATGCAGGGGTACTATTTCAGCCAGCCGAAATCGATCGAGGAAACGGCGCAGATTCTCAAAAAAGCACCTTGGAACGTCGCCGAATTCTGACGTTCTTCTGACCGGATTCAAAAAAAAAGCAGCTTCGGCTGCTTTTTTCGTTGGCTTCAGTGTTTGAGAAACAGACCGCCATCCAGTAGTTTCATCGCTTCGTCGACGACCCGATCGATCTCGTGATCGTCGATTTCGTCGCGGAACAGGATTTGGAGACCGACGAAATTGGAAATGCCCATCAGAACGAAGGCGACCGTTTCCGGATCGATATCGGCCCGGACTTCCCCGGAGGCGATGAATTTTTTCAGATGGAAGATGTAGGATGCGGCAAACGATTCATAATATTCCTTGAAAATCTTGAAATCGACGAAGAGCGATTCCCAGACGACCTTGTACGCCAGCGGATCCCTGCGGACGTATTCGATGAAGGCTTTCAGTCCCTCGCGTTCGATTTCGCGACGCGTGACGAGGCCGGCAACGGCGTTGGAAGAAGCCTTGCGGATCGATGCCTTGTACATGTCGAGCAGATAAAGATATAGGGCAAGCTTGTTATCAAAATAGATATAGAATGTCCCGGCGGCGACTTTCGATTTGGCGATGATGTCGTTAACCGATGTGGCCTGGAATCCGTTGTTTGCGAACAGTTTACGGCCGGTCTTGATGATTTTGTCGAAGGTTTTCTGCCCGACTTTCGTCCGCGGCAGCCGGTAATCGGCTTTGTCCATAAAAATCACCTCATCGTTTCAATTGTAACGCAAATGCGGGGTGATTTCAATAAAAATAACACGATTTATCTATTCTGAATGCAAAAAACGGTCATATGAATAAGTTTTCATATTCCGTATTCACGCACACCGCGCGAATGCATTATTTTCATTGTTTTCTTATGTGAAAGCGCTTGACTTTTAAACTTGTTTCCGATAGAATGAGACCGTAATGTGAACTTTTATTCATATCGCTGATCCCGTCTTGACGACAGGAAGAGCGATCCACTGAGATACTATATCGTCTTTGCCGGTACGGCGGACGAAATCACATAGGAGGAAACATGGAAAAGAGAGTTTTCATCGTCGGGGCAAAGCGGAGCCCCATCGGAGCCTTCCTCGGATCGCTCAAAGACGTGCATCCATCGGATTTGGGTGCCCAAGTACTGAAACGGTTGCTGGCTGAGACGAACGTTCCGGCCAACAACATCAGCGAAGTCATCATCGGCAACGTCATCGGGGCCGGGATCGGCCAGGGCCTCGCCCGGCAGATTTCGATCAAGGCCGGCATCCCGGTCGAAGTTCCCGCCTACGTCGTCAACATGGTTTGTGGTTCGGGCATGAAGGCCATCATGAACGCTTTTGCCGGGATTCGCTCGGGATGCTCGGATCTCGTCGTCGCCGGCGGTGTCGAGTCGATGAGTCAGGCCCCGTTCCTCGTTTCGGCGAAAGTCCGTGAGGGCAACAAGATGGGCGATCTCGCCATGCAGGATGCGATCCTTCAGGACGCCCTCCTCGACGCCTTTGGCAAGATGCACATGGGCATCACCGCCGAAAACGTCGCCGACCGATACGGCATCACCCGCCAGGCCCAGGACGATTTCGCCCTGGCGTCCCAGGCCAAGGCGATCGCTGCGGTCGATGCCGGCGTCTTTGACGGCGAAATCATTCCAATCGAAATCAAAACGAAGAAGGAAATCCTCACCTTTGCCCGCGACGAATATCCGAATCGGACCACATCACCGGAAAAAATGGCAAAACTTCGCGCGGCCTTCAAACCGGACGGATCGGTCACGGCCGGCAGTTCTTCGGGCATCAACGATGGCGTTTCCTTCACCATCGTCGCTTCCGAAGACGCCGTGAAACGATACGGACTGACGCCACTCGCCGAAATCGTCGCCGTCGGTCAAGGCGGGGTCGATCCCAATTACATGGGTCTCGGTCCGGTGCCGGCCATCCGTCACGCCCTCGAATGTGCCGGTCTGAAACTCGGCGCGATGGAAGCCGTCGAACTGAATGAAGCGTTCGCCGCCCAAAGTCTTGGCGTACTCGCCGAGCTCGCTTCCGAGCACGATGTCGATCCGGTATCCCTGTTCGCCAAAACCAATCAGAATGGCGGCGCGATCGCCCTTGGCCATCCGCTCGGATGCTCAGGCAACCGCATCGTCGTCACGCTTCTGCATCAGATGATCCGCAAGAACGATCATCTCGGTCTCGCCAGCCTCTGCATCGGCGGCGGCATGGGAACCGCCATCATTCTAAAACGCGTCTGATCCTGATTCGCTAAACCAAACAAATTATGGAGGGTATCGCATGAAACTACAGGGAAAAATCGCCGTCGTCACCGGCGGCGCCAAAGGCATCGGCATGGAAATCTGCAAAGCATTCGCCAGTGAAGGCGCGATCGTCATCGCCGCCGACATGGGCGACATGGTCTATGAAGCCGCCAACGTCGAAGGCTGGAAACTGAACGTCACCGACGTCGAAGGCGTCAAGGCTTTTTATGATCAGGTCGTCGCCAAATACGGCCGGATCGACATCCTCGTCAACAACGCCGGCATCACGAAGGACGCGATGACGCGGAAAATGACCGACGAACAATGGGACGCGGTCCTCAACGTCAATCTCAAGGGCGTCTTCAATCTGACGCGCTGGATCGGCCCGCAGATGGAAACGATCGGCGGCGGCGCGATCATCAACATTTCTTCGGTCGTCGGCGTCTTCGGCAACATCGGCCAGGCCAACTATGCGGCTTCCAAAGCCGGTATCATCGGCCTGACGATGACCTGGGCCAAGGAATTCGCCCGCAAAGGCATTCCCGTCCGCGTCAACGCCATCGCTCCCGGATATGTCATGACCGACATTTTGAAAACCGTACCGGAAGAGCTGCTGCAGGCCTTCGCCAAGATGACCATGCTCGGCCGGCTCGGCCAACCGGAAGAAATCGCGAAAGCGGCAGTCTTCCTCGCTTCAGACGATGCATCCTATATCACCGGACAAACACTGAACGTCAACGGCGGCATGCGTCTGTAGCGTTTCGTTTCACCACATGAGGAGTGATACCATGAAGCAACCGACCGTCGGAATCGTCGGTACCGGCATCTACATCCCCGAAGGCCGCATGACGGCGCGGGACATCAGCGCCCTGACGGGCGGTGTCTGGTCCGAACAGGCCGTCATCGAAAAACTCGGCATCCGGCAGAAATCGGTTCCAGGAGCAGACGACGGCACTCAGGAAATGGGCGTCCGGGCTGCACTCGACGCCCTGGCGAACACGGGCATCGATCCCTTGACGATCGATGTCATCCTGTGCGTCGGCGAAGAATGGAAGGAATATCCGCTGACGACTTCCGCCATGTACATCCAAGGCCGCATCGGCGCCGTCAACGCCTGGGGCATCGACGTCCAGAACCGCTGCTGCACGACCGTATCGGCGATGAAGATCGCCAAGGACATGCTCGTTGCGGATGACGAAACGAAGATCATCCTGATCGTGGGTGGCTATCGCAACGGCGATTTCATCGATTACACCGACAAGGACATGTCGATGATGTACAACCTTGGCGCCGGCGCCGGCGCGATCATTTTGAAAAAGAATTATGGGAAAAATCAGTTGCTCGGATCGCACGTGATCGGCGATGGTTCGCTCGCCCGTACGGCCGGCGTTGAAATCGGCGGCCTATGCAATCCGATCACGCCGGACAATTATTTGGAAGCGCGCAAGTCGCTTAGACTGATGGATCCGGTGGTGATGAAAAACCGTCTGAACGAAGTCTCGATCCCCAACTGGTATCGCTGCATCGACGAATCGCTGCGCAAGTCCGGTCTGAAACGGAAGGATATCGACTATCTCGACATCCTCCACATCAAGCGTTCCGGCCATCAGTCGATGCTACAGGACCTGAATCTGACGGACCGGCAGACGATCTACCTCGAAGACTATGGCCATATCGGCCAGATCGATCAGATTCTATCGCTTCATCTCGCCTTGCAACAGGGACTCGTGCACGACGGAACCGTCGTCTGCATGCTCGCAGCCGGGATCGGCTACGTTTGGGCGGCGAACATCATCCGCTGGGGTGGACCCCATGCTTGAGAAGATTCTGCTGGTCGTCGCCAGCCTGTTCGTCGTCTATTTTGTGGTTGATTTCTGCTTTTTCCAAAAACAGCAGAAGCGCCCGGTCTACCAGCAGCGCCTGATCAACGGCTTGCTGCTTGCCGGCATCCTGCTTAGTTTCTATTTCGCGATCGCGGCGATGACGCCGTACCTGTTCATCCAGATCGTGCTGCTGAACATCGTCGAAATGTGCGTCCTGATCCTCGCCACCACGGGCATCGTCCTGATCTTCAAGACCTCGGTGACAACCAATTTCGCCCAGGGGACCATGGCGACCGTCGGTGCTTTCAGCGCCGCGAAACTGATCATTTATCTGACTGCCAACACCGGATATCCGATGGCGACGAAACTGATCCTCGCCATGTTGTTTTCGGCATTCATATCATTTCTGATCGGCCTGTTCGTCGATACCGTCATCTTCCGCCACAGTCGCTATGCCAATCCGGTCGGCAAGCAGATGATCACGATGGGACTCGTCCTCGTCCTGCTCGGGTTGATGCCGATTCTCTTCGGGTTGTTGCCGCTGACGATTGAAGCATTCTCTTATGACACCCAGATCTTCACGATCGGTCAGAACATCTTTGTCGTCCCCAATCATAATCTTTATGCGCTGGCGATCACGGTCGCGATGCTCGTCGTGCTCTTCCTTGCCCTGCGGTTCACGAAATGGGGTCTTGGGGTTCGCGCCACCGCTTCCAACGAAACGGTCGCCGGCATGATGGGCGTCAACACGAAACTGATCACGGCCATGAGCTGGGCGATCGCCGGCGCGTTCGGCGGCGTCGCCGCTTTCCTGTTCGCCCCGGTCGGATCTTCGGTCACGGTATCCTTCATGACTCCGGTGCAGGTCAACGCCTTTCTGGCGTCGGTCCTCGGCGGATTCTCGACCTTCGGCGGACCGCTCGTCGGCGCCGTGCTGATCAATCTGTTCCAGACCGTGGCCTCGTTCTTCAATTCGGTATGGACGAACGTGATCGTCTATGTCCTCATCCTGTTCCTCGTCCTTGCCAAGCCACTCGGCCTCTTTGGCAAGAAGACGGCGAAGAAGGTGTAACATGATGATGTTCCGATTTTATCTCGGGGAGTTTTTCAAGAAACTCCGCATTGTGTCCAAACATCCTTATTTCGGATTTCTCGTCTTCGGCGTCGTGCTGCTGACGCTCCGCCTGCTGTCGCTTGCCGGCATCGTTTCCGCCAGCATGATGAAACCGCTGATTTTGACGATGATCTATGCGGTCGTCGCCCTCGGGTTCTCGCTTCTGCTCGGATATGGCGGTCTTGCTTCGCTCGGCACGGCCGGCTTCGTCGGACTCGGAACCTATTTCATCGGCTACTTTTCCGGAATTCTGGGACTTCCATTCGCCCTTACGCTGGTCATCGCTTTGGGCGGTGCCGTCGTCCTCGGTGCGATCGTCGGCTTCATTTCGCTTAGGATCGAAGGCATGTATCTTGCCATCATCACGCTCGGCCTTTCGGAAATCATGAAAGAGGTCTTTAAAAGTTTCGAAGTCTTCACCAACGGGGTCGACGGCCTCGACTTCCGCAACTTTGCCCTCTTCGGCCGGCCGGTGTCCGACCTTGGCGTCGATTTGATCATCATTTTCGTCTTCATCCTGCTGATTCTCTGCACCCTGAATATCATCAAGAGTCCGACCGGACGCGCGCTGCTGGCGATGAAAAACAGCGACTCCGCCGCCCAGTCGATGGGCATCGGCCTGATGAAATACCGGTTGCTCGCTTTCGTTCTGGCGACGATCTATGCCGTCATCGGCGGCATGCTCTACATGATGGACCAGGAATTCAGCATTCCGACCACATGGAGTCTCGACTTTTCGCTCAACATCCTCGCCGCCGTCGTCGTCGGCGGCGCCCAGTCGATCACCGGCATCATCCTCGGCACGTTCATGATCTTCGGACTGAACAACACCGTGTTGAAAAACATCGCCTTCTTCCGCACCTATCCGGACGCCACCTGGATCCTGAGCGGATTATTGATCATCCTTGTCACCATGTTCTATCCGGGCGGACTGATCCGCCTGCTCGTGACCATCAAGGCCTGGGTCCTGCGAACGGTGAAGAAATGGCGCAAGAAATGGAGGATCCACCGCTATGGCGAAGATGATTGACCGCGTGCTGCAGGGATTGCGGCTCCGTCGCCTCAATCGCCTGCGCGATCAGAGAACCTTCCTTTCATCCTACCTGCCGCTTCGCATCCAGGCGATCGAGGAGCGGCGCGAACGCCGGATCCGGATGATCAGCCGGCGTGCTGAAGCCATCCTGGGTCCGCTCGCCATCGCGGCGGGCATCGAAATGACCACGCTTGCCACGGCTCACGCCGCCGCCGTCGCCCGCATCGAAGAACGATTCCGCTGGCAGGAAAAAGCCCTCACCCAAAGCAAGAAAAGAGTTCTGGAAAGGAACACCGATACCGTCTCTGTCATGACCGCTTTCGACCGTAAAACCGCGGTGCTTCATGCCAAGAAAGCAAAGCGGATCCAGGCAATAGATGCCGCCTTTGCCCCGCGTCAGGAAAACCGGGACGAAGCAAGGCAGCGTTTCGAGGCCAAGGCCGTTACTGTCAACTTCGGTACCGAAACCGCCCTCGTCGCCCTGCGGCAGAAGGCCGAGCGGGCGATTGCCTCGCTCCAGGCGACTTACCAGATTCGGACCTCCCGGCTGGACGGTGACATCCAATCGCTGCGTCAGCAGCTGCTTGTCCATCAAGACGAGACCCGATCCGCCGATCGGAACCTGCCGGAAGGCGTGATCCTCGGCCTCAGGAACCTTTCGATGCGATTCGGCGGCCTGCTCGCCGTCGATAACCTGAGCTTCGATGTGAAACAGGGGGAAATCTTCGGTCTCATCGGCCCGAACGGCGCCGGCAAAACGACGATCTTCAACTGCATCACCCGTTTTTACCGGCCGACGGGCGGCGAAATGCTCTACCGCAAGAACCCCGTCGAAGTGATCCGCCTCAACGATTACCCGGTCCACAACATCATCCGCCAGGGCATCGTGCGGACGTTCCAGAACGTCGAACTCGTCTGGGAACTGTCGATCCTCGACAATCTTCTCGTCGGCGCCCACACGATGTATCGCACCGGCTTCTTCGGCCAGTTGCTCCACACCCAGAAACTGCGGCGGGAAGAAGAAGTCATGCGCGCCAGGGCCCTTTCCGTCCTCAAGACGCTGGAGCTGCTACCGTTTGCACTCATGATACCCTATGGCCTGCCCTATGGCATTCTGAAAAAGGTCGAACTGGCGCGGACGCTGATGGCCAATCCCAAACTCATCATCCTCGATGAACCGGCGGCCGGCCTCAACGACATGGAGACGGAGAATCTCGCGACTCTGATCAAACGGATCCGCGACGAATACCAGGCCACGATCTTTCTCGTCGAACACGACATGGGCCTCGTCATGGATGTCTGCGACACGGTGTGCGCGATTTCTTTCGGCAAGATGCTCGCAATCGGAACCCCGGCCCAAATTCAGGCCGACAAGCAGGTCCGCAGTGCGTATCTGGGGGAAGAATCATGAGTGAACATATTCTCGATATCCGCGATCTTGTCATCGACTACGGCATCATCCGCGCCGTCAAAGGCATCAACCTGCAAGTGGAAAAAGGATCGATCGTCGCCATTCTCGGCGCGAACGGCGCCGGCAAGACGACGACGATCAAAGCCGTCAACGGCATCGTCAAGCCGACTTCGGGATCGATCTGGTTCGCCGGTGAGGACATCACCGGAAAACCCCCGTACAAGCTGGCCGCAAAAGGCATCATCCAATCGCCCGAGGGCCGGATGATCCTCAAGGGCCTGACCGTCGAACAGAACCTGATGGTCGGCGCGTACTCGCTGAAACCGGAAATGCGCACGATCCAGAATCCGGACGGTACGACGACGAAAGCGAAAATCAGCGTCCGCACCCGTCGGCGCGAAGCGCTCACGGAAGTCTACGGTTATTTCCCGGTTCTGCAGGAACGGCGGACCCAGCAGGCTTCGACCCTCTCCGGCGGCGAGCAGCAGATGCTCGCGATCGGCCGGGCTTTGATGGCGCGGCCGAAGCTGCTGCTGCTTGACGAACCGTCGCTTGGCCTCGCGCCGCTGATCGTCCAGGAAATCTTCCGCATCATCCAGAAGATCAAGGAAAGCGGAAACACGATCCTGATGGTCGAACAGAATGCCTATCAAAGCTTGAAAATCGCCGATTACGTCTACGTCCTGGAACTCGGGAAAGTAAAAACCGAGGGAAACGCCCAGGCGATGCTTGCCGATAAGCAGCTCGTCGAAGCCTATCTCGGGAAACAACAATGACCCATAGTAACTGCCGGTGAAACCGGTCAATATACAAAAGGAGAAGAAAATGAAGAAATTAGTATTATTCGCATCCGTATTGCTTTTCGGTCTCGCCGTCATCAGCTGCGGCGAAACGACAACAGTGCCGACGACGGCCACTCCCATCGTGGTCCAGGGCGTCACTGCCACGACCGTCAAGGTCGGCAACACCGCCGCGACCTCCGGTGCCTATGCAGGCGTCGGCGTGCCGTTCAACGAAGGCATCAAAGCCGTGTTCGCCCAGGTCAACGCCGCGGGCGGCATCGATGGCAGAA
>CAZFHR010000018.1:0-13321 GCA_964519115.1 uncultured Candidatus Izemoplasmatales bacterium | reverse complement strand
GTTGTTTCGCCTTTAGGCCGCTGGCGCAGAACGAACAGCCCATGCTGCAGCCGATCTGACTGGAAACGCACAGGCTCATGCCGTAATCCTGCATCATCAGGACGGTTTCGACACTCAGACCGTCAGCCATACTGAACAGATACTTGCGGGTGCCATCGGATGCGGTCTGCTCCCGCAGGACGAACAGCGGATCGATGGCGTATTCCACCAGAAGATGGGCACGTAGGTCTTTGCCAAGATTCGTCATCTCATCAAAGGATGATACTTTTTTCTGGTACAGCCACTCATAGATTTGGACGGCGTTGAATTTCTTGAAACCGGCTGCCATCAGCCGCGATGCCAGATCGTCGACGGATAGACCGTAGATATCAATCATGAGTTTCACCGGATGCTTTCTTTCCGTCCGTCTAATGACGGATGCGGGTTGAGCCTACTGCTTTTGTTTTTTCCGCGATACGACGAGGATGGACAGACCAAAGAAAATGACCGTGGTGCCGACAAGCACCAAAATGTGACCCCAAACCGGCATCAGGGTATCGCCATACCAGAATTCGATGCCGAGGAACTGATTGATTTCGGTCGGGATGTACTGCAGATCGACCGCCTGGCTGATCATGATCCGGCGGAACAGCACGGCGGAATGGGATACCGGGAAAAAGCGGATGACGGTCTGCACCGCCGGTGGGAGAATGCCCATCGGCACATACACGCCCGTCAGAAATCCGACCAGGGTGCCCAAAAGCGTCGATACCGTACTGAACGCATTCGACGTTTTGACGAAACAGGTGATGAAAAAGACAAAAGCGCTCGAAGCCGATACCGCCAGGACCACCGTCGCCAGCAGCTGGAGGAGGGCAAGAAAGGACAACAACAAACCGCCGTTCACCAGGATATAGACCTCGGCGATGACGAAGGTGAAGCAGGACATGATGATGCCGATCGTGATCGCGCCGAGAACATAGGCGAGCACGAGCTGCCAGCGTTTGATCGGGGAAACCTGAAAGTCCTTGATCAGTTTCTTGGCGGTATCTTCGACCATGATGCCAAAAGCACCCATCGCCGTCGTGATCGAGGCGGCGGAAATGACGCCGCCCATAATCCAGGAATCCATCATGAAGCGTGCGTTTTCGCCGGCGGAAGCGCCGGCGTCCTCGACCATGTTGCCAAGGAAGGCGAGATACAGGCCGATGATGATGATGACGCCGAGCATCGAGAAGAAAACGGATGCCTTGTCGCGGAAATAGACGCGGAGATTGCGCCGCAGCAGAGCCCAGATCATTCCCGGATCTCCTTTCCGGTGATGCCGATGAAGGCATCGTCCATCGTTCCGTTCAATACCTGGAACCCGGCGATGAGACCGTCAAGCAACTGCAGGATCGGCAGGGCGTCAAGCGTCGCCTTCAGATTGATGATCAGCAGATCGGCCGACTCAAAGAAAGTGATTCCCTGCTCACCCAGCCGCTTCGCCGCCAGAAGGAAGTCGGTCGGCTTGATCTGGAGCGTATCGGTCGAATATTTGTCTTTCAGTTCCGCGGGAGTTCCCTTGGCGGCGATTTCGCCGTTATCGATGACGATGACGAAATCGGCCTTTTCCGCTTCTTCCATATAGTGGGTCGTGAGAAAAATCGTCATGCCCCGGGTGCGCCGCAGTTCCTGGATCATATCCCAGACGCTTTTCCGCGTCTGTGGATCGAGGCCGGTTGTCGGTTCGTCCAGAAACAGGATCTGCGGATGGTTCACAAGTGCACGCGCGATGTCCGCGCGCCGGCGTTGTCCGCCCGACAGCGAGCCATAGCGGCGATTAGCCAAATCAGCGATGTTTGTGACTTTCATCGCGATTGCGACCGATTCCGTCAGATCTTTCTTGTCCAGCCCGTAAATGCTTCCCCGGGTATATAGATTCTCCTTGACCGTCAACAGCTGATCGAGGACAGAGTCCTGAAAAACGATGCCGATCTGTTCCCGGATCTTCTGATTATCCTTGCCGAGGACAAAGCCGTTGACGCGGATGTCGCCGGCATCTTTTTCGAGCAGCGTGCAGATGATGTTGATCGTCGTGGTCTTTCCCGCGCCGTTGGGACCGAGAAAAGCGAAAATCTTCCCCGGTTCGACGTAAAAATCGATGTTTTTGACTGCCTGAATGGGTCCGTAGCTTTTCGATAGTCCTTTGACTTCGATGATTTTTTCCATTCCAAACTCCTTCAAGATATTCTTTGATTCATTATAACATAATGGGAAATGGAATGGCTACGCGATCTGTAAAAACCGGCCGTCCCGCGGGGGACGACCGGTCATAGACGATCAGGAACGGAGGATTGCACCGGTATCGCGCGCAAGCGCCTTCAGGAGCTGCTTGACAGCTTGGTCGATTTCTTCGGTTTCAAGCGTTTTGCCCGGATCCTGGAATGTCAGGGTGAGCGCGATTGATTTTTTTTCCTGGCCGATCGCCTCGTCGACATACAAGTCGAAAATGCTTACGTCGACCAGTGTCTTCTTGCCGGCTTTCTGTAACGCCGCAATGACCGTTCCGGCCGGGATGGTGGCGTCGACGACGACCGCAATGTCGCGTCTGACGGATGGATATTTGGGCACTTCCCGCATCAGTCCGCTGCTTTCGGAGGCTGCGAACAATTTCTCGATGTGGATTTCAAATACGAAGATGTCCGGCAGGCCGCGGCTGGCGGCGATGTTCGGGTGCAGTTTCCCGACGATGCCGATTGACTCGTCGCCGACGACGATTTCGGCCGTAATCCCGGGATGAAGCAGATTTCGTTCCTTCGTCGGTTTGACGAACCTGACGTTTTTGACCGTCAGGGCGGCGAACAGCGCTTCAAGGATGCCTTTGACGACGAAGAAATTGATCGGATCAACCTGATCCTGCCAGCGCGATTCCTGCCAGTTGCCGCTCATCACGCCCGCAACGTATTCGGTTTCGGCTGTCATGGTGTATCCCTTGCCGATCTCGAATAAGGCGATGTTCTCAGCCTTGCGTTTGAGATTGTAGTCAAGAATCGCCAGCAGCGAGGGGACGAGGGAATGGCGCAGGACGCTGCGTTCTTCCGTCATCGGGTGGAGCAGACGAATTTTGTCCATCGGTTCTGCGTCGAAATCGACGGCCATCTCCGGTGTCACGAGCGTATAGCCGATGACTTCATCAAACCCAAGCGTCTGGAGCGTCTGGCGGACGAGCCGGCGTTTTTTCTGAATGTCGGTCAGATAGCCGTTGAAGGCAGCGGCGTGGAGGGTCGTCGGTATCAGCTGGTAGCCGCTGATCCGGACGGCCTCTTCAATCAGGTCCTGATAGGTTTTGATATCCTGACGCCGGGTCGGGACCATCACCGTGAAAGTATCGTTTTCGATGGTGTAGGCAAATCCGAGCCGTTTCCAGATGTCGGCCAATAGCAATGCTTCATAGTGGTATCCGGTGACGCCGTTGATCTTGGCAATTTCCAGGCGTACGGGCAGCGGTTCCAGATTTTGCGTCTCGTATGTCGCCACACCCTCCAGGACGCGGCCGTTGGCGAGCAGGGTGAATAATTCTGCAGCGCGGTCACAGGCGAGTCGGGTCCGGTTGGGATCGAGGCCGCGCTCGAAGCGGATCGACGATTCACTCCGCAGATCCAGTCGTTTCGAAGTCTTGCGGATGCGGATGCTGTCAAAGACAGCGGATTCGAGCAGGATGGCGGTGGTATCCGCTCCGACTTCCGTCGCCTGCCCACCCATGACGCCGGCAAGGGCAATCGGACGGACGCCATCGGTGATCACGAGATCTTCGGGGACGAGCACCCGTTCCTTGCCATCAAGCGTAGTGAAACGGGTATCTTTACCGGCGGTCCGAACGATGATCTGGTCGGTGCCGATTTTATCATAATCGAAGGCATGGAGCGGTTGTCCGGTTTCCAGCATCACGTAATTGGTGACGTCGACGATGTTGCTGATGGGACGGATGCCGGCGGCGATCAGTCGCGCCTTGAGCCATTCGGGACTTTCGGCGACGATGACGTCCTTGATGACGCGGGCATAATACGAACGGCATTCACTGGCCTGAGAAGCGACCGCGACGGGGTTTTTTTCCTCGACTTCGACCACTTGCGGGTCCCGGAAACGGACCAGAACGGAAAGCATCGCAGCGACATCGTAGGCGACGCCCATCATCGAAAGCAAGTCGGCGCGATTCGGCGTCAGGTCTAGATCAATGATGTCATCGTCAAAACCGAGAACCGCCAGCGGATCGGATCCGGGGATCGCATCGGCGGGAAGGACATGGATGCCATCCTCCTGATGATATTTATGATCAATCCCGAGTTCTTCGAGCGAACAGATCATGCCATTGGATTCAATACCCCGGATTTTTGACTTCTTGATGTTAAAATCCCCGGGCAGGATGGCTCCGTCGAGGGCGACGACGACTTTTTGGCCGGCGGCGATGTTCGGGGCACCGCAGACAATCGCAAGCGTTTCCGTACCGACATCGACGGTGCATACGTGCAGATGATCGGAATCGGGGTGCGGTTCGCAGGTCAAAACGTGGCCGACGGCAAGCCGGTCGGCGACGACCATGTGACCGAAGCTTTCGACTTGGGCGCTCATGAGATTGAATTTGCGGACGAGAGCGGGTCCGTCGATGATGGTATCGACCAGTTCCCGTAACCAGTTGAGTGATACGCGCATAATGGCGGCCTCCCTTAGCGGAACTGCCTGTTGAAGCGCAGGTCGTTGATATAAAACGCGCGGATGTCGTCGATGCCATATTTCAGAATGGCGATCCGTTCGACGCCCATGCCAAGAGCGAAGCCTTGATATTTTTCCGGATCATAACCGGTCGCCCGCAGCACGGCGTCGTTCACCATGCCGGCGCCGAGAATTTCAATCCAGCCGGAGTTCTTGCACATCGGACAACCTTTGCCGTTGCATTTGTGGCAGGTGACGTCGACTTCGACCGACGGCTCGGTGAACGGGAAGAACGATGGGCGAAGCCGGATCTGCCGGTCTTCGCCGAACATCTTGCGGGCGAGGGTAAGCAACGTTCCCTTGAGGTCGGCGAGCGTCACGTCCCTGTCGATGACGAGCGCTTCGATCTGCGTGAACTGGTGACTGTGGGTGCTGTCATCGTCATCGCGACGGTAGACTTTACCCGGGCAGATGATCTTGACCGGTTTCAGGCCGCCCGCTTCGAGCAGTGTCCGTACCTGGACAGGCGAAGTGTGCGTCCGTAAAAGCAGTTCCTCATTGATGTAGAAGGAATCCTGCATATCCCTGGCCGGATGCGATTTGGGCAGATTGAGCATTTCGAAATTGTAGAGGTCCTGTTCGATTTCCGGACCTTCCTTGACCGTGTAGCCCATGCCGACGAACAAGTCCTCGATTTCTTCGATGACTTGGGAAAGCAGATGTTTGGCGCCGATCGGAACATTCCGACCCGGCAGCGTCACGTCGATCGCATCCTTCGCCAGTTTTTCGGCGACGAGGTTTTGTTCGATTTCGATGCGTTTGGCCTCAAACAGGGCATTGACCGCATTCTTGGCATCGTTGACGAGTTGGCCGAACTGTGGTTTCTCGGCGCTTGGCAACGTCTTCATCTGCGTCATGAATTCGGCGAACAGACCCTTCTTGCCAAGATACCCCGCTTTGATTTCCGCCAGTTCGCCAAGACCGGATACGGCCGCCAGGGCTTGTTCGGCGGTTTGAATGACCGTCTGAAGTTGCGTTTGAATATCCATGAATTGACCTCCTGAAAAGAAAAAATCGTCCCGTAAAGGACGATTGAAATAACCGTGGTACCACCTTCGTTCCGGTTGAGCCGGCACTTGGCATCGTTAACGCCGATGGACGGGGACGTTTGATCCCGCTCGAAAGACGAATTCGCCGGAAACGGGGTGAAATGCTCTCAGCCGCGGCATTTCTCTCTGGAACGACGTTTGAACCCGGTTACTGGATCTTTTTCTTCGCGTTGTTATTACTTTCATTATAAACAAATTTGAGCCGAAACACAATCTTTATCGGCGTCGATTCGCAAAAATGGCAAGCAGACGCAAGATTTCGATGTACAGCCAAACGAGCGATACCATGAGGCCGAGAGCGAGAACCCAGCCGACCGACTGATCAGTGCCCGCTTCGACACAGTTCTGAATGTTGCGGAAGTCGAGGAACAGATAGAGCGTCGCCAGCAGTGCCGAACCGATGCAGACCAAATAATAGAGCGGTCCGGAAAAACCGACGAAAATGAGAATGATGGACATGACGATGACCGCAATCATCGCAATCACCATGAAGGCGGCAAACCCTTGCCCGACCTTGATGATTTTCATCGAATAGAGCAGCATCATGACGAGCAGGACGATGATCGTGGTCGCCAGGGCGGTGAAAACGATGCCGTGGTACAAGTAATCGAGGATGAAAGAAATCCACCCGAGGAACAAGCCTTCGGCAAGCGCATAGATCACGGCAAAAACGGGCGTCAGCCGGCGAATGAAGATCCCGAGCAGGGAACTGACGAAGGCGACCGGAATCGCCGCATAAAACGCCCATACCGGGATATAGGCGGCATAGACGAGGCCAAGAATGCCGCTTGCGGCCGTGAGCAAGACGAGAAAAACCGTTTTCAAAGTCACGTTGGCATAGGTGACGGGCGTATCCGAGGATATGACATGCGACGCGGAACGGTAGACGGGATTGGAACTGCGAAAGATCATTGGGCTTTCCCCCTTTCCTTCAAGACTCCATTATACTCAACAATGTAACGTTTTTGTGATGGCGAAATGAAAAATGTGCGCCATCACAGATCAAAAAGCGATAACTGGGCATCCTCGATCATGCCGGTGAACACGCCGAGGTCTTCGAACTTGTCAAACAAAGTTTTCGACAGTTTCGTTCGTGTCTTGACATCCTGTTTCGAAGCGAAAGGCTTCTCTTTCCGCGCTTCGATGATCGAGGTCGCTACGTTCATGCCAAGCGAATCCACGACGATGAACGGCATGACGAGGGATTTCTTGTCCGGGGCGATGAGAAAATTGGTCGCATCAGAGCGTTGAATGTCGATCGGGGCGAACGAAAAGCCGCGTTTGCACATCTCAAGCGCCAACTCGAGCACCGTGACGAGATTCTTGTCGCGCTCGGAGGCGTTTGAATCGTCGTTGATCGTCTGGAGCCGTGTCTTGATTGCGAATTCGCCGTTCATGAACGCGTCGACATCGAAGATGGCGGCACGTTTGGAAAAATAGGCGGAATAAAAGTAAATCGGCGCGTACAGTTTGAACCAGGCGATCCGCATCGCCATCAGCACATAGGCCGTGGCATGGGCTTTCGGGAACATATATTTGATTTTCGAACAGGACCAGATATACCATTCCGGCACACTTGCCTGACGCATCAGATCGGCATAGGTTCCCCATTTATCCGGATTGATTGGCGCCTTGCCTTTGCGAACAAATTCCATGATTTCAAAAGCCATCGTCGGCTGCATGCCATAGTCGATCAGATCGATCATGATGTCGTCACGGCAACCGATGATGTCGCGGAAATCGATCCGGCCGAAATCCTTGCGGCGGCCGTTGATCAGATCCTGCGCATTCGAGGACCAGACGTCCGTGCCGTGCGACAGGCCGGAAATCTTGACGAGTTGCGCGAAGTTTTGCGGCCGCGATTCCCGAAGCATGCCCCGGACGAAATTGGTGCCAAATTCCGGAATACCATAGGAGGCAACGTCGGACATGATGTCGCTTGCCTGCAGCCCGATGACGTCGGTGCCGTTCAACAGCCGGTATACTTCCGGATCGTCGACCGGGATTTCCTTGGGATCGGCGAACGGAAAATCGAGCGGTTCCTTCTTGACGAGATCCATCAGATAGCGGATCATCGTCGGGTCGTCGTGACCAAGGACGTCGAGTTTGAAGAGATTGTTTTCAAACGAGTGATATTCGAAATGCGTCGTTTTCCAGTTCGTATCGGTGGAATCGCCGGGATACTGGATCGGCGTGACATCGTAGATTTCGCGGTCCGAGGGGACGACGACGATCCCGCCGGGATGTTGTCCCGAGGTCCGCTTCGAACCCTCGATTCCTTTGGCGAGCCGTTCCATCTCCGCGCGGCGGATCCGGATCGGCGGCTGATTCACAAGCGCCCGGGTTTCGTTCTGTTTTTCAAAATAGTCGCGGACCATCGCATAGGCCGTCTTCGCGGCGCAGGTGCCGATCGTGCCGGCCCGGAAAGCATAGTTTTCGCCGAACAGTTTGCGGATGTACTGATGGATTTCGGCCTGATTGTCACCGGAGAAATTGAGATCGATGTCCGGAACCTTGTCACCCTTGAAACCGAGGAACGTCTCAAACGGAATGTCGTGACCTTCCTTGACGAGACCCGAACCGCAGACGGGACAGGTCATCGTCGGCAAGTCCCAGCCGCAGTCGACACGGTCGAGGATGCGCTGATTTCGCTCTTCGAACTCCGTCCGGCCGTACTGGACGCGTTCTTCTTCGGTCTTCTTAAAGGCTGCGAACTGACACTTCGGGCAGACATAATGCGGTGGCAGCGGATTGACTTCGGTGATGCCCATCATCGTGGCGACGAAACTCGACCCGACCGAACCGCGGCTGCCGACGAGATATCCGTCTTCCAACGATTTCTTGACAAGCAAATGTGAGATGTAGTAGATCGTCGCAAACTTGTTCGTGATGATGCTGTTGAGTTCCTTTTCCATCCGCGATTTGACGATTCCCGGCAACGGATCGCCGTACAGTTTCCGCGTCCGCTCCCGGACCATGCGATCGACTTTGATCGCTATCGACGGAATCCCCTGATCCGCAAGAAAATCGTCCTTGGGTTCGTAGAGGGCTTTCGGGAAGATTTCGATCTCATCGACCGAGTCGAGGATCATGTTGGGATTGATGACGACGATTTCGTTGGCGGTTCCTTCACCAAGAAAGCGGAATTCCGCCAGCATTTCCTCGGTCGACATGAAGTGCTGACTGGGTTTTTCGCTTTCGCCATACAATTTATGGTAGCCGCCACCGCCGACAAGCGGCGTGGCGATCATGACTTCGCGGAAAATCCGGTCTTCAGGATCAAGATGATGGACGTCGCCGGTGGCACAGACCGGGATGTTCGCCTCGTGACCGATGTCGACGATTTTCTTGATCACATCCTGGATCACGTCGCGCCAGTTGGTGAGTTGCTGCGACATATAAGCGAACGTCGACGGCGGTTGTACTTCGAGGTAATCGTAGTAGGTAGCCGCCTCACGCAATTCTTCTTTGGTCTTGTTCATCGCGATTTCAAAGAAGTCCGAGTTACGGCAGCCAGATCCGATTAAAAGTCCCTTGCGGTGCCGGTCGACGTACGATTTGACGATTTTCGCATCGCGGTCGAAATAGGTCGTGGATGCTTCGGAGAGGATTTTATAGAGATTCTTCAATCCTTCCTGCTTCTTGACGAGAAAATTGATGTGTTTCGGATAAGGATATTTATAAACGTTGTCGCGGTCGATCACCAGATGAATATCAGCGAATCGGTTGATGCTCCGGTTGCGGAGTTCCTTCAACATGTGCAGGAAGATTTCCGCAGTCGCCTTGGCATCGTTGATCGCCCGATGATGTCCGTTCAGCGTCACCTTCAGGAATTTGCAGAGGCTGTCAAGCGAGTAGCGCTGCCGATCGGGAAAAAGCGCCTTGGCGAGCGTCAAGGTGTCGATCGACGGCTGATCCGCCGTAGCGATGCCAAAGCGCCGATAATGGGCATAGACGTGACCCAGGTCGAAATCGGCGTTGTGGGCGACGAGGATGGCATCTTTGGAAAAGGCATAGAAATCGGCGAGCGCGGCATCGACTTTAGGCTGGCCCTTGACATTGGCGTTCGTGATGCCAGTCAGACTCGTCGTAAAATCGTTGACCGGCTTCTCCGGGTCGATGAACGTAGCAAATTCGCCGATGACGGTTCCGTTCTTGATCTTGACGCCAGCGATTTCGATCAAGGCGTCATAGACGACCGACAATCCCGTCGTTTCGATGTCGAATACGACATAGGTCGCATCCGCGAGCATCGCATCGGACTGGCCGCGAGTGATCCGGATCGTCTCATCGTTCACAAAGACCAGTTCGAGGCCATATAATCCTTTGATTCCCGTGTCTTTGACAAAATGGAATAATTCGGGAAACGCCTGGACGCTCGCGTGGTCCGAGACGCCGATGCCCCGATGGCCCCACGCCTTGGCGCGGGTGGCATACTCTTCCATCGTGTTGACGCCGTCCAGCGACGACATCTTCGTATGCAGATGCAGCTCAACGCGTTTCTCCTGAGCCCGGTCGATGCGATCGGATTTCGGGATGACGTCAGAAGACTTGCTGAGATTGGTCGCCGTCAGGGTCGTCTCGCCATAATATTTGTCATACATCGCAAACCCGGACGCCGCTAACCCCATTCCCGGCCGAATGTCGGCGACGAACGCATTGTCCTCAGCCGATCCGAGCCGTTTCTTGACGAGGATCGATCCCGAACCGTCACTGACGATGATGTTAGCTTCGCCGTTGCCGTTCTGGCGTCCCGGTCGGATTTCGATCGAAACAACGTTGCCTTCGATGGCAAAATTGTCCCGTCCATGCTTGTTCTTGTATTCATCAAGTTCGATTTCGTCGACCGGAACGCTTCCGATCGTCACGAAATCATTGCCCATCGGTTTGTCAGCATAAAGCGGCGTAAAGGTCACGTGATTGACGCTGACCTCGGCTTCTGAACGTCGGATGAAGACCTGTTCAGTTTTGACGATTTCTTCGTGAATCGGTTTCTTTTCCTCATCGATTTTGATTTCGACGACGATTGGAAACCCGTTCTTCGCCAGTTCCGCCATGATGGCATTGCGGAACATGACGGCAGATTTCGCCCCGAGCGGGACTTTGATGGTGATCGTGCCGGCGGCGATGTCGGAGGGATATTCCTTGACCGGTGCGATCCGCGGTTCATCGAGGATCATTTCGTCGAGCACGAAGTCAAAATAGTCCATGACGTCCGCTTCGGCATACTCGTCCATCGCCGTCTCATAAGAGACGCTTTTGACGCTTGGCATCGTTTCGCCGATCCGTTTCAGTTTCGTGATGAAATGACGGTATCGCAACACCGGTACCGGCCGCGAAAAACGCAAGTAAAAATGCCACTCTCCCGTTGCGGGATCAACATCCAAGGCTTCCATCGTTCCATATTCCGCGAGCATCGGATCTTCGATCGTCAGCATCGACAGCAATTTATTCAGACCTTCGGACATCGTATCATCTCCCGTTATGCAAATTAATTATACCATACGGGCGCGGCCCGGTTGCGTCCGAATATAAAAAAAACGGCCAGAAGGCCGTTTTCAGAATTCCGCTTTGACTTTGCCGGCAAGGATTTCTTCCAACGCCTGACCGACCGGTTTGACGCAACGGTTGTCGACTGAGGAAATGCCGTCCTGCTTGATGATTTTAGCGCGTTTCGCCGCGATGTAGGCGAGTTTGTATTTCGAATCGATGACTTCCAGAAGATCGTCGATCGATGGATAACGTAGACCATCCGTGTTTCGTGCTGCCATATTATTCGGTACCCTCCATGAGCTTGTTGTATTTGTAAATCGATCGTTCGGTCTTCGCGTGCTCGGCGCGGATGATCGCATAAATCCGATCGGCGGCGTTATAGACATCATCATTAACGACGATGTAGTCGTATTTGTATGCCAGATTGTACTCGCGTTCGGCTTTGTCCAGACGTTTCTGGATTCCTGCCGGATCTTCGGTACCACGGCTTTTCAAACGGTCGATCAGGGCTTTTTTGGACGGCGGGACGATGAAAACGAAAACGGCGTCCGGCATTTTTTCGCGAACCTGCAAAGCACCCTGCACTTCGATTTCAATGATGACTTCCTTGCCGCTTGCCAGTTGTTTTTCGATGTATTCGAGCGGCGTGCCATAATATTCGCCGACGAATTCGGCGTATTCCAGAAATTTTCCTTCCCGGATATACTGCTCGAACTTTTCCCGGGAAACAAAGAAATAATCGACGCCATCGACTTCACCTAGGCGTGGTGCCCTGGTAGTCATGGAAACGGAATAACAGAAGTTGTTGTCGGGCATCGCAAACAAGGCTTTTCGGATCGTGCCTTTTCCGACTCCCGACGGGCCGCTGATGACGACCATCAACCCGCGCTCGTTCAGTTTCATGGGCGTCCCTCCCGATGAGTTTCTGATGCATTATGGTATATAATACCACAGTTTTGAAAATAAGTAAATTTTTTTCATGACGCAAGTGTGCTATAATGTGGTGGGTGATTTTCATGAGCATGGACGGTCGCTTCATCCACGCCCTTGCCGCCGAACTTGATGGCGGTTTGGCCGATGGACGCGTAAACAAGATCTATCAACTGTCGCGCGCCGATTTTTTGTTCCTGCTCCGGGCCGGATCAAAAAACCGGAGTCTCTATATTTCGCTGTCGCCCCAGACGGCGCGCGTACACCTCACCGAATATGATTACGACAAGCCGGCGACGCCTTCCGGGTTCTGCATGTTGCTACGCAAATACCTTGAGAGCGGCACGATCCGCAAAATCGAACAGCTGAACAGCGACCGGATCATTGCCATTCGGATCGAGAACAACAACGATTTCGGAGAAAAAATCCTCTATACGCTTATCGTCGAACTGATGGGTAAACATGCGAACCTGATCCTGCTTGATGCCGACGGTACGATCATTGACTGTTATAAACGCGTCAGTCCTTTCGAAGAGCGGCAGAGAACCTTCCTGAAGGGATTCCGATACGAACTCCCAGAAGACGGAAAAATCAATCCCGATGATTGCGTAGCCATTCGGGCTTTCCTGGAATCTTCGTCCGACCTGAACGCCGCGACGATCGTCGAGCGCATCCGCGGCCTGTCTCCGCTCGCTGCCGAGTATCTGCTTTCGTCGGCATTCAACCGTCCCGTTCCCCTCTTTGCCGTGTTCGAAACGCTGATCCAGACGCCGGTCCATCCGGTTTCTGCCATCATTGGCAATAAGCGCAAGTACTACTGGTTTGATTTGTTCGATATGGCTGAAAAACGCGAGTTCACGACCCTTTCCGCCTTATTGGATGATCATTTCCTCGAGTCGGGACGACTCGACAGAATGAACCAAATGTCCAAAAACATCTGTCAGCTCGTCAAGCGGGAACTGGACAAGCAGACCGCAAAGCTGGAAAAAATCAGCGGCGAACTCACGGCCGCGAAAGATGCCTCCCGCTATCGGATCGCCGCCGATCTGATCATACAGAACCTGCCGCGGCTTCACAAAGGCGACGAATCGCTGGAAGCTGAATCCTATGTCGACGGA
>CAZFHR010000017.1:0-13388 GCA_964519115.1 uncultured Candidatus Izemoplasmatales bacterium | reverse complement strand
GTTTGGACCGGATCCGTCTGGTCAGGCGCCGGAGCGTTTTTCGATGGACTGATC
Source organism: uncultured Candidatus Izemoplasmatales bacterium (assembly GCA_964519115.1). Lineage (GTDB taxonomy): Bacteria > Bacillota_I > Bacilli_A > Izemoplasmatales > Hujiaoplasmataceae > UBA12489. The sequence goes on along the minus strand of CAZFHR010000017.1, from coordinate 13,334 downwards.
GGCTTCCTGAAGTCGGCGACCGGATTCTTCCTCTTCATCGTCCTACCGTGCTTTGCATTCCTGGTCTATGAAGTCATCAAATTCGTCAAAGTCGTTTCCGATTATAATGTCCAGAAAGCCGTCGGCGACCGGGTCCACTTTAAAGAAGAAGCCTTGGCAGCCGCCCGCGCCGAATTGGAAGCGGAATTGAAAGCCAAAGAAGAAGCCGCTAAAAAGGCATAAAGAATAAACGTACCACAGTATTTATGTCGGTTGCGGAAGGGAGTGAGACTGCATGAATGAGTTTTCCCGTTTCTTCATAAGGCTATATGAGCAGATCTGGGTCAATTTTAAAAGTTTTTTCCGCGAAGCGATATGGAACGACTCCATCAAGAAATTATATGAGGACATCCTCTATTATCTGCAGATTCTCAACGATGAGCGTGGCGACTTTACCGTCGTTTCCTGGATCATGGTCTTCGTCACTGCTTTCCTCAATCTTTGTTTCATCGTCTTCGTCATCGCGAAACTGGTACTCATCTTCCGTCGCTATCTCGCTTTCCGAAGAATCGAAATTGAAAAGAATGAACTGATCGAAGAAATTGCCAACCTGAACGACAAGGTTATCGCCCTTGTCGATGAAAAGAATCAGATCCTCGCCATGAAAGTCTCGCAGCTCGGAATCAACGCTTCGACCGGACAACAAGCCGAGCGGGTCATCACCGGCCCGATTCCCGGCCGTTCGTTCGTTCAACCGACCGTCGGTTACGGCGGTGGCACCACCGTCATGATGGGCGGTGGCGGCGGGAGTGGAAATGGCGGAATGGCTTCTGGCTCGACCGAGCCACGGGCAGCTGCAGCAACGCCGCCGACGCCGCAAGAACAGGCAGGACCATCGCGTTTCGTCAAACTGATTCAGGTCGACAAGGAATATGCCGGCAAGGATACCCACATCTACATGGAGGAATCCGACCTCGTCACCCTGCCGGAACTCGTCACCCGCTTCGTCAATTTCTCGGCGATCGCCTTGAAGTTGTACTATACACCACGGATGATTTCCCTGTTTTTCTCGGGTATGGCCGCTTCAAAAGTCATCATCCTCGAAGGTATCTCTGGTACCGGCAAGACGTCACTGCCGTATGCGATGGCCAAGTTCTTCAACAACTCGGCCGCCATTATTTCTGTTCAGCCGTCCTGGCGTGACCGCGCCGAAATTCTCGGCTACCTGAACGAATTCACCAAGCGGTTCAATGAAACCGATTTTCTGAAGGCGTTATACGAGGCCTGCTACCGCAAGGACGTCAATCTGATCGTCCTCGACGAAATGAACCTCGCCCGCATCGAATACTATTTCGCCGAATTCCTGTCGATCATGGAAATGCCGGACTCTTCGGAATGGAAGATCGACCTCGTTCCCGACGCGAAACCGTCCGACCCGATCAAGGTCGTCAACGGCAAAATCCAGGTTCCGCTCAACGTCTGGTTCGTCGGAACCGCCAATAAGGACGACTCGACCTTCACGATCACTGACAAGGTCTATGACCGGGCGATTGCCCTCGAATTCATCGCTAAAGGCGAATTCTTCCAGGCGCCGGAAACCGAACCCGTCAACATGTCCTATTCGTATCTGCAGGAACTGTTCGACGAAGCCTATTATAAATATCCGGTTTCAAGGGATCTCCTCGACAAATTCTCCGTCCTTGACAAATACGTCCAGAACAACTTCAAAGTCGCGTTCGGCAACCGCATCATGGTCCAGCTGAACAAGTTCATCCCCGTCTATGTCGCCTGCGGCGGCACCGAGGACGATGGCCTCGACTATATCTTCGCCAACAAGATCCTGCGCAAATTCGAAGCCCTGAACCTGTCTTTCCTGCGCAACGAACTTGAAGAGCTCGTCACGCAAATCCACAAGATTTTCGGTAAAAACGCGTTTTCCGAATCCGTCAAGTTCGTCCGGAATCTTCAGAAACAGATTTAGGAGGCCGGTGAACCATGAACGATCTCAACGCGAAACGATACTACAAGAAAATCAACACCACCTTCGGCGGCGTGAACAGGTCCGACGAATTCGCCCAAATCTTCATGAACATCCTCAAGAGCGGGAATACGACCTTGTACCAGAAGGAACGTCGCGAGCGTCGGGTTTTCGACGACGCCTGGATGTCTTCGGTGGAAGCGGCGATTCCCGTCATTGATAAAATAACCCGTTCACCGCGGGAAAATCTGAAAAACATGCAGATGATCGTACCGATCGAACGGGCGAAAAAAACCGACAAAGACACGATCCGCCATCTGGCGGCGAACACCCAGCTGATCAAATCGATTTCCCGCGATGGCACCGTAACGCCGTCGAAGGTCCTGACATCGTTCAATGAGTCGGACTACGGAACCTATGAAAACCGGTTCATCAAAACGCTGGTCGACAAGCTCTACGTTTTCATTGAGAAACGTTATGATCTGATCGTCAAGAAGATGCACACCGAGTATGTGAACTACATGAACATCAAATCGGCGGTCGTCTGGGAATCGGCGAACATCGATTTCGATCTGACGATGAAGATCAACCAGACGCTATCCGAAGACGAAATCGACAAGAAGAACCAGGAACTGTTCGACCGGATGACCGAATTGCGAACGTCGATCACGAATTTCAAGATGTCGCTTTTCATGAGTCAGATGCGGGAGTTTCCACCCATCAACCCGCCGATCATGAAAACCAACATCCTGACCAAAAATGCCGATTTCAAACAATGCTACAACCTCTGGATCATGATGGACTCGCTCGATCAGGTCGGGTACGACATCGACGTTTTCGAACGCGACGTCGAGTTTGACGACCAGTATCTCGATCGCCTGCAAAACGCGCTGATGGTCTTCTATGCGACCGTCGCCGACAATCAGAAGGACGAGTTCCTGATGAGTCAGGAAAACCCGTATTCCTTCCGTCAGGAGAAACGGGCCAAGGTATCGCGGTCGCATGTGAGCGACATCAGAATCGAACCCGGGACGGTCGAAGTCGACAACAACCGGCTCAACCAATACTATCTCGAACAGATCAAGAAGAGCAACTATTCCCGCTTCAAGACGCTCAAGGAAGCGGGCATCACGATCCGCGAATCGATTGACATCGTCTTCAAGCAGATCAATCAGATCACGAACGCGGTGTACAAAGACTACATTGCCGAAACCTTCGATCCCAACGCCGCGAAAACGCTCGACGAAAAGATCAGGCTGCAGGAACAGATTCTCGAGGTTTACAGGATGATCGAGGAGATCAAACGCGCAGACATGAAGGAAATGGCGACCGAACGCGCCGTAACCCTGCTTGAACTCCGTAACATGAAGGACCAGCAGAAGGCCATCCGGGAAGCCGAAAAGGCAGAACAGCTCCGGCTTCAGCAGGAGAAGGCAGAAGAAGCCAAACGCGAAGCCGCAGCCAAGAAAGCGGCCGAAGCGGCAAAGAAACGCAAAATCGAGGCTGCCAAGAAGGCGCTTCTGCTCGCCGAACAGAAGCGGAACGAAAAACTGGCGCGCGAAAAGGCGGAAAAGAAGGCTAAGGAAATCGCGGCACGCGAAAAGGCGAAACGCGAAGCCAAGGAAAAAGCCGACAAGGAGCGGGCGAAGAAACGCGCCCTCGAACTGGCGATAAAACTGAAGGAACAGGAAAAGGCCCGCCGCGAAAAGGCGCGTCTGGATGAAATCGCCAAACGCGAAGCAGTCAAGAAGACGCTGGAAGATCTGCAGAAGGGCGTCATTCCCGAAGAAATTCCCGTTCCCGTCAAGGCCATCGTCAAAGCAAAACCGAAAACGAAACCGAAACCGAAAGCGTCAAAACAGCCGGCTTCCGTCCCGGATCAACCAAACGACGGGATGAAGATCGCTGAAGACGATCAAAAATGAGATCGACGGCGCCGGTCCAGCAGGGGTGATGAGCATGCTTCGAAACAAAATGACTCTCTCCATCTTGGCATTGACCAGTGCCGTCTTTTTGTTTGCCGCGGCGACGTTCGCGTGGCTCACCGTTTCCGATATCGTCAACATCGGTCAGACCGAAGTCGAGATCGAAGACATCGATGCCACGGCCGTCCTCCAGGTATCGATCGATGGCAGCCCAGATTCTTATGTCGATGCGACGACGATTTCGATCGAAAACGCCGTCCCCGGCGATGTTTATTACTACCGGATCGTCATAACGAACACCGGCGCGCTGGCGCTTAATACGCGCGTTCTATTCTACGGATTCACGAGTTCGGTAGCGTCCATCTTCGGCGACGATGCCAACTTTGAAGCCGGACGGACGCTCTGTACCGTGCTCCTGTATTCGATGACCAATACCGCGAATTCAGAAACGTTTACCAATCAGACTTTCGCTTCGCTGATCGGCGGCACACCCTACGAAACCGGCAACTTCATCGGCGCCGACAACATCGACATCGCTTTCGAAGCCGTGGAAACGGTCTATTTCACGATCACCGTTCCCGGCACCGTCGGCAACGATTATTCCAACCTGCGACTGACGATCGATTCGATCCACATTCAGTCGGAAGCGGACTAGGAGTGCCATCATGAGACAGAAAATCCTCGTCCTGTCCCTCCTCTCGCTTGCCTTCACCCTTGCTGCCCTCGCCATCATCGGCATCACCTACGGCTGGTTTGGCCACGTCGTGACCATCCCCGAAGGCGAAATCGCCGTCGGCGATCTCCGGTTCACCAAGTCCGGCGCCTTCGTCACGGGCGGTGGCATCATCGTCCCCGGCGAAGAACTGATCGCGACGGAACTCGCCGTCGACAACGCCTCGCCGATTCCATCGCAGCTGCGGGTCGAAGTGACCTATACGAAGTGCGTCAACACCGGCACTGTCGTCTGCACCGAGGATACCACCTATACGGATGCCGCCGACGAACATCTTTCCGTCACATTCGGGACCGGGTTTTCCTACATTTCCGGCTACTGGTACTATTCGGGTGACACGCCGCGGACGACCTATGAGATCGGTGCCGACTCCGGGGCGATGACGATCATCACTTCGCTTTACTACGACGGCGCCTATGCCGGCATCGACTACTTCGAACAAATCGTTACGGTCACGGTCACGATTCAGGTCAAGCAGGCCGACAACGTCGACTGGGCGACGCTGACCGGATACGATTTTTCCACCGGATATCCGGCTTGAATTCCGGCGGAGCCGCGGCTCCGCTTTTCTTTCGAAGGAAGGTGATCCCATGAAAAAGTTTATGAAAATCCTGTTCGGATCCCTGCCGTACCTCTTTTTTCTTGTCGCCGTGATTTTAATTACGGACGTAGTGATCTCCCTCAAAAATTCGGAGACGCCCGCCTTTTTCGGATACAGCATCATGCATGTCAAGTCAGCCTCGATGGAAGATACGATCATGACGGGGGATATCATCTTCATTCAAAGAACCGACCCGGATGAACTCGTCGAAAACGACATCGTTACGTTTTCGATGATTATCGAACAGGACGGCGTTTCCTATCTGACGACCGTCACTCACCGGATCGTGACGGTGTCGGGGGAAGCCGGCAGCCGTTCCTTCACGACCAAAGGCGATCACAACAATGCACCTGATTCCTGGACCGTTCCGGCTGATGCGGTGATCGGTCGCTATGTCGGCAAATCGGCGTTCCTCGGTTCGGTTTTTCAGGCCATCATGGCGGGTGGGACAAACCTCATTTACCTGGCCGTGGTTGCCCTCTTTCTGCTGATTGCTGGCATCGAAGCGGGAACGATCATCAAGGAAGTTTCCATTCATCGCAAGAAAGTCCTTTTGGAAGAAAAGGAAAAACTCATCGAGACGGAACTCGAACGGCTCCGCGCCGAACGGACCGAATCCCAGAAGGAACCCCAAGAACCCGGACGCGAATGACGCCGGGTTTTGTTTTTTCCTTTCATCCGCACGCAATCTATATTATAATGTTCTATGGATGTGATAATGTGGAATTCATCGTTTTGGCGAGCGGCTCCGGCGGCAACGCCACCTATCTCAAAATCAACGAGCGCCGGTTTCTGATCGACGCGGGAATTTCCTATCGTCAGATTCTCGCCCGACTGGCAGCGCAGAACGAAACGCCGACCCGGATCGATGGCGTCTTCCTTACCCACGAACACGTCGATCACGTCGGCTTCCTCGTCGCCATCGTCCACAAATGGAAATGTCCGGTCTTCCTGACCGAGGGCACGAAAAGGAACCTGCCGCGCGTCATCCGCGAAAATCTGAAGGAAGAATTCTTTCACGTGATCGGGTTCGACGAACCGGTCCTGCTCGACGGCCTGGCTGTCAAGGCGTTTGTCACCTATCATGATGCCCTCGAACCCTGCGGCTACCATTTCACCGCTGGCGGAAAGAGCCTCGTCTACATGACCGACACCGGCTATTTTCCCGATAAGGGCTTCAACCTGATCCGCAATGCCGACGCCTACATCATCGAGGCGAACCACGATCCGGAAATGCTGCTGGAGAGCGACCGGCCGTGGATTCTGAAGCGGCGGATCCTCGACGATCAGGGCCATCTGTCCAACGAAGACTCCGCCTTTCTGCTCGTCAATCTCGTCGGCGACCGGACGAAAACGATCGTTCTCGCCCACCTGTCGCAGGAATGCAACACGCCGGAAAAAGCGCTGGCTACCTATCGCGATGTCTTCGCCAAGCAAGGACTGATTCTTGATCAGTATCGGATCGTATGCGCCTTGCAGGATACGCCTCTGGAATCGGAATTGGTATGATTCGTCCGTGGTCGGTCAGCAACCCCGGCACGGCGGCGTGAAAGCGTGTTATTGCCGATTGAGCATTGTCAGAAACGCTGATTTGGAGTATAATTAACTAATGGAAAGACGATATATCAAGAATCATCTAAGGAGGTATTTTGAATGACGACGAAGAAAGAATTCCAGTCGATGGACGGAAACCAGGCGGCGGCGTATTGCGCTTACGCTTTTACCGAAGTGGCGGGCATCTACCCGATCACGCCTTCGACGCCGATGCCCGAATTCATCGATTTGTGGGCTTCGCAAGGCAAGAAGAATCTGTTTGGCATGCCGGTCAAGGTCGTGGAAATGCAATCGGAGGCCGGTGCCGCCGGCACCGTTCACGGATCGCTGCTCTCCGGCGCCCTGACGACGACGTTCACCGCTTCGCAGGGGCTCTTGCTGAAAATACCGAACATGTACAAGATTTCCGGCGAACTGTTGCCGGGCGTCATTCACGTCGCCGCCCGTTCCATCGCCGCTCAGGCGCTGTCGATTTTCGGTGACCATCAGGATGTCATGGCTGCCCGTCAGACCGGTTTTGCCATGATCGCTTCGGGTTCCGTCCAGGAAACGATGGATCTCGCCGGCGTCGCCCATCTCGCGGCGATCAAGACGAGCATCCCCTTCCTGCATTTCTTCGACGGCTTCCGCACCAGCCACGAGGTCAACAAGATCGAAATGATGGATTATGCGGTCTTCGATCGTCTGCTGGATTATGACGCCGTCACGGCATTCCGCAACCGCGCGCTCCATTCCGGCAATCCGGTCACGCGCGGCACCGCTCAGAATGACGATGTCTACTTCCAGGCGAAAGAAATCCAGGAAAAATACTATACCCCGATCCCCGACGTCGTCGCCGGCTACTTGAAGGAAATCTCGGCCGTCACGGGCCGTGATTACCGGCCTTTCACCTACTATGGCGCCAAGGATGCGACCGATGTCATCGTCGCGATGGGTTCGGTCACCGAAACCATCCGCGAAGTCGTCGACTTCAAACTGGCTCAGGGTGAAAAAGTCGGCTTGCTGGCGGTCCATCTCTATCGTCCGTTTTCGGCCACCTATTTCTTCGCCGCCATGCCCAAATCCGTTCAGCGCATCGCCGTCCTCGATCGGACGAAAGAAGCGGGCGCTCCCGGCGAGCCGCTGTATCTCGACGTCAGATCAATCTATTATGGCGTCGCGGACGCTCCCAAGATCGTCGGCGGCCGCTATGGCCTCTCTTCGAAAGATACGACGCCAGCCCAGATTTTCGCCGTTTATGCGAACCTTGAGGGTGAATTGAAGGATCACTTCACGATCGGCATCGTCGACGACGTCAATTTCACGTCGCTTCCGGTCATCGAAGCCCCGGACGTCACCGATCCGAACACGACGGAACTCTTATTCTTCGGCCTCGGTTCCGACGGCACCGTCGGCGCCGTCAAGAACATCTCGAAGATCATCGGCGACTACACCGAACTCTACGGTCAGGCCTATGCTTCCTATGACTCGAAGAAGTCCGGCGGCGTCACCCGCATGCATCTCCGGTTCGGCAAGAATCCGATCCACTCGACCTATCTCGTCAACAATCCGCATTTCGTTTCCTGCTCACAGGAATCTTACCTTACTAAATTCGACCTGATCGGTGGCATCCGCAAGAACGGCGTCTTCCTGCTCAATACGGCCGTCGATCCCGCCGACATCGCCAAGGCGCTTCCCAACGAAGTGAAACGCATCCTCGCCCGCCAGAACGTCCGTTTCTATGTCATCGATGGCTATAAGCTGGCGCGGGAAATCAGGGAGATCAAACTGATTTCGACGATCATGCAATCGGCATTCTTCCAGTTGAACGAACAGATTATGCCCTATGAAAAAGCGCAGAAGGCGATGAAGAAATTCGCCGAAAAATCCTTCGCCCGCAAAGGCGAGGATATCGTCCGGATGAACTATGAAGCGGTCGATCGCGGCGCCGACGGCATCGTCAAGATCGCCATCGACCCCGCCTGGGCCAACCTCAAGATCGTCGTCGAAGATGACCCGACCCGGCCGGCATTCGTCAAGAACATCGCCGACAAGGTCAACCAGATCCGCGGCTACGAACTCCCGGTATCGGCTTTCACGGGCATCGAAGACGGCCAGATTCCCAACGGCACCGCAGCCTATGAAAAACGCGGCATCGCCGAAGAGGTTTCGACCTGGATTCCGGCAAACTGCATCCAGTGCAACCAATGCGCCTATGCGTGCCCGCACGCCTGCATTCGTCCGATTCTCGCGACGCCGGAAGAAGCCGCCAAAGCACCGGAAGGCACAGTCTGGCGCGATGCCGTCGGCACCGGCCTGCAGGGGCTCAAATATCGCATTCAGGTTTCACCGCTTGACTGCACCGGCTGCGGCGTCTGCATCAACACCTGCCCGGCCAAGACGAAAGCCCTCGAATATAAGCCGATCGCGGAAGCGATCAAGAACAAGGAACATCTCAAAGCCGACTACCTGTATAAGGAAGTCACGAACAAGGTCGCACTCGTCGGCAAGACGAACCTCAAGAACAGTCAGTTCGCGCAACCGCTCTTCGAATTCTCCGGCGCCTGCGCCGGCTGCGGCGAAACGCCGTACGTCAAACTCGTCACGCAGCTCTTCGGCGAACGGCTCGTCATCGCCAACGCCACCGGCTGCTCCTCGATCTATGGCGCTTCGTTCCCAGCCTCCCCGTACACCAAGAACGCCGAAGGACGCGGACCGGCCTGGGCCAACTCGCTCTTCGAAGACAACGCCGAATTCGGCTATGGCATCCGCATCGGTGCCGAAACGCTTCGCGACCGGCTCCAGAACACGATTATCGACCATCAGGATCAGCTCAAGGACCAAGCGATCAAACCACTGCTCGGCGAATGGCTGGAAAATCGCGCCAACGGCGACAAGACGCTCCAGATCGCCCGCAAGGTCATCCCGCTCCTCGAAAAAGAAGGATCGGCCGCAGCGAAGGCGATCCTTGAACTCAAGAACTATCTCGTCAAGTCATCCAACTGGATCTTCGGCGGCGACGGCTGGGCCTACGATATCGGCTATGGCGGCCTCGACCACGTGATCGCCAACCAGGAAGACGTCAACATCCTCGTCCTCGATACCGAAGTCTACTCGAATACCGGCGGTCAGTCGTCCAAAGCGGCCCGTACCGGTTCGATTGCGAAATTCACCGCCGCCGGCAAGAGCGGCAAGAAAAAGGACCTCGCCGCGATCGCGATGACCTATGGTCACGTTTACGTCGCCACGATCGCCCACGGTGCTTCCGGCGCCCAGGTGCTGAAAGCCCTGACGGAAGCGGAAGCCTATCCGGGTCCGTCGATCGTCATCGCCTACTCGCCATGCATTTCGCACGGGCTCCACAACGGCATGGGAACGTCGCATCAGCAGGCGAAACTCGCCGTCGAATGCGGCTACTGGCCGACGTTCCGCTATGATCCGCGGCTGGCGGAACAGGGCAAGAACCCGTTCCAGCTCGATTCGAAGGAACCCGACTGGTCCAAATATCACGAGTTCCTGCTTTCGGAATCGCGCTACGCCCAGCTGACGCAGATCAATCCCGAACATGCCGACCAGCTCCTGGCGGCCAATCTCAAGGATGCCAAGCAGCGCTATGCCATGTATAAACGTTATCAGGCGATGGACTACTCGAAACAAGACTGAAAAGAACCATTCGGACGGCGCCGGGCAGGCGCCGTCTTTTTTTGTGCCGGGATTCTCACACAAACCACATGCATATCTTTTATAATGAGTTCGCACGCGCGTAATTTTATACGAAAAAAGTTTCTTACGACGGCGTTATGATATATAATATATGATAGCGTCAATCTTTTGAAGGAGCATTCGACATGATGAAATCCATTGGTAAAAAAACCCTGATTGCGCTCTTATCCCTCGTTCTGGGCTTCGGGGCGACCGCCTGCACCGACCAGACGACCGAAAGCACAGCGACGAACGGAGCGACGGTTCCCGGTCTTTCCGACCCTGAAGCGATCTTCTTTCAAAACGGCGCGGGCACGGTCGCGGTGACGTACGGCCAGATTTATGAAGAATTCAAAATCAACGACGGGATCAACCAGCTGCTATACATGGTCGACTCCGTTTTGTTGCAAAGCTACATCGAAGCGGTGACACCGGCGGAAATCGCCGAGAAGATCAAATATCTGAAATACGGCACTTCCGATGATGCAGAAATCGCCGCCATCGATCCGGAAACGCTGCAGGACAACGAAGACGCATACGCCCAGAACATGTTCCTGCTCGGCTATTCGGGAAGCGAAGAGGATTATGTCCGGATGGTCTGCGCCAAGGAAAACTTCACGGAAGAGCAGATCGTTGCCACGGCCAACGCCGCCAAGACCTGGTATGTGGGTGAAGAAGACATCGCCGCCTACTACGAGTCGACCTATTTCGAAGACCTTGCGGCAATCAAGATCAAGTTCTTGAGCAAGACCGACGCGGCCGGGGCGCTGGAACATTTCAACCTCGTATCCTATAACGGAACGCTCCGCCACTACACGCAATCCGCTGTCAAACCGATCGAAGAAGTCGCGTTTTTCAACGATGCCAACACGGAAGTCATGACGGATGCGGATATCTTATCCGCTTTCATCGATCTGTACAACTATGTCTACAGCGGCTACCGGCCGACGATCGAACGGACATCCAGCCTCGAAACGCTGACCGGCCTCGCCGAACTGCAGGTTTCCCACGAAGATCTGGCTCAAGTGCAGACTGATCTCACCAATTTCCTCTATGCGACCATCGGCAGCTATGAAGCCTATCTCGAAAACCCCGATGACGCTTCTCCGTACTACACCTACACGCCGGTGAAATATTACGGTGCGGCCGATACGGCCTATTACATGATTCTGAAACTGAACGACGCTCCGAAGGAAGACGTGTCCGGCTTCGTGCCGGCAACGGATAGTCTCGCCGACCTGATCGATCCGGCCATCATCGACGAGATCCGGGCGACGATGATCAAGAATTATCTCGAAACGTCCGGATTCGTCTCGAACCGGATCGCCGAACTGCGCGCCGCCCACGATTTCATCATCTATGACTACTACCTCGGTGTGGATTACCAGAGCATCGATACCGCCTATGAACTGAACGTTGACGGTGACGACGCCAACGTCGCGACCTTCGACGCCGAAACGATTACCGCCGACGAACTGTTCGCTTTCGCGATGCACAAGAACGGTGGACTGTACACGCTCTACGCGACCCAGTACCCGCTCGTCGTCGAGAATCATTTCACCGACGTCTACTGCCTGACCGGGGAGACGTGCATCACGGACATCACCGCCAACATCTCCGCGAAGATGACGGAACATGAAGCGACCCTCGCGAAGCTGAAAGAGGATTTCGCGGCCAGTTCCTATTCATACTACTATACGTTCGCGGAATTCCTTTATCTCGCCTATGGGGCGAAATCCGATGACGACATGCTTCATAAATACTACGTCAAGTCGACCCTGCAGCCATATTTGATCTATGATCAGATCACCGCGGGAAACTGGGCGTTGCTCACCGACTATCTGTATGCCCAGATGAACGAGTATTACGACAATTATTTCAGCCTGAAAGTCGAAACCCTCCAGATCTACGTCGACCGGGACGAAAACGGCACAGCGGACGATTATCAAGCGTTCAAGGACGGTCTGACCGACGTGGTAGCCTACGAAACCCTGCTGGCCGGCTTTGAAACGGCGATCCGTGATTATTTCACCGCCGACAGTACCCGGACGTATGCGACCCTTATCACCGCCTACAACAAAGCAAGGCGCGAAGATGCCGTCTGGGGCGCGTACAAGCAATTCGGTTTCCTGCTCGCAACCGCCAATCTTTCCGCCTCTACTTCCCTTACCTATCTGACCGCGGTCGACCAGTATGACGAAACCCTGGTGGACGGATTCATCGCCGCCTATGCCGAATACCTGTTGGCAGAAAACGTCGACAAGACTTCGCTTTTCTACAGCGAACTGGTGACGTCGACCGACGGCGAATATCTCCTCTTCTGTAAGAAGGGTACTGACTTCACGAAACCGTCAGCCAAGTTCACGATGACCTACGAAGACGACGGCATCACGCCGAAGTATTCAGTGGGCATCGCCAATGAAGACGACAAACCGACCATCGAACAGCTCAAGCTCTATTGCGAACTTCGTTTCGACGAAGTCGTATATGGCACCGCCACGACTGTTGAGGAAACCTACAGCATCACCCTACCGGTGATCCCGACATCAGTGACGAAGGCGATGGAAGCCTATTTCAAGGAAATCCACGATTCGATGTACGTCGTCGGGTTCCTCAACATCATCGTTGCCGGCGATCTTCTGGAAGGCAGCTTCGTCAACAACAACGCGACCTACTGCGACCTCACTGAGGCGACGCTGAAAGCCAAGATCGAACAGATCGCAACGATCTACGAAGAGCAAGTATTCATCGACTTCGACTGGATTCAATAGGCTGCTTGACAAACGGAAGGCAAAGCCTTATACTGGAAATCAGCAACAAGACAATTTCATCTTTTATCCAGGGGAAACCCGGGTCGAAAGACAGCACGAAAACTGCGGGACA
>CAZFHR010000016.1:0-13581 GCA_964519115.1 uncultured Candidatus Izemoplasmatales bacterium | reverse complement strand
GAGGTTGAAGGATCGGTCATCTTCCTGATAGATGACCTGGGAACCGACCTCGATCTTGTGGCGGATTTCCAAGGCGGCGACGTCGAGTGGATCTTCGAGGCGCTTGCCGTAGTAGACGTGACCGAAATGACCGCTCGGAAGGATCCGGCAGACATAGGAAGTCAGGTCGGTCGAGAGATGGAAAAACTTCGCTTTATCATCGTATCGGATCATCGTATCACTTCCCCGATGGGATGGATTCGAGCCATTTCGTCTTGGCAATCGCCGCCGCGGCGCGCGCCGGCGAATGGATGGGCTTGACGATGCGGATGGCCGAGGAGATTTTCTTGATGTTGTGCAGGAAAAGATCACGATAGCTGGTGTCGGCATTGCCAAGACCGCCGACGATCGTCAGATCGCAATCTGCGAAACCTAGCTTGTGATACACGGTTTCCACGAGCAGGCGGATTTCATCCGCGGCATCGGCGACGATCTTGTAGGCGTACTGGTCGATCGTGGCGAACGCCGTGACGATGGGGGCGAGTTTCGCCACTTCCGTCCGGTTGAGTTTGTCGAAATACTGGACAAGACTGGCGAAATCGGTGATTGCGAGCACCGATCCGATCGCCAAACTGAAATCGGTAACCGGGTGACGGCCGTCAATGACACGGGCGTAATGCTTGAGTGCCTGCAGTCCGAGATCAAAACCGCTGCCGGCATCCCCTTCTTTGTAATGATAGCCGCCAGTGCGCCAGCTTTGACCCGCCTTCATGCCAAAACAGACCGCGCCGGTGCCGATGATGAGCGCCATTCCCTCCAGCGTTCCCGTCCCGCTCGCAAGAGCATTCATCACATCATTATCCGCGGCGACCAAGGTCTCAGGGGATACGAACGGCAAGGCCCGGACGGCGGCGACGTATTTGCGGATGTCGGTTTCGCCGGCGATGCCGCCAAGACCGATGAAAAGACCGGTCAAAGCGGGTTTGACGTTCAATCCGGCATAGGTTTTCTCGATGCTTGCCAGCGATGTTTCCAAAGAAACGGTGTCGATGGAGGAAGCGGGACCAAATGCTTCACTGATCGTGTTGTCAAATTCATCGATCAGACAGGCGTGGGTTTTCGTACCGCCGCCGTCGATGCCAAGATAATAGCGGGTTTCCATAGCAGCACCCTTCCATAAAAGATGATACCGCCGCCGGCATCATCTTGATATCCATAAATCTACTTTTCTTCGTTTCGTCGATCAGTTTTTCGCCGTTTCGGTGGCGACGACGTATTGTTTGAAGTAAGGGATGATGACAAAAAGCGTGAGCAGGACGGCGTATGCGACCTGAAGCCCGACCGCAAGGACGATCAGCCAGGTTTCGGAATAGGCGGCGCCGGCGATGACGTTGTCGATCAAAACCCCCGACAGGAAAGCCGGAGAAACGATCAGGAAGTACTGGAACTTAAGTGGAATGATACCGTTGCTGTACATGATCGCGGTAAGAGAGAAAACGATGATGTAAACGACATAGCTGAGCGAAAGGATCGAACTGGTCTTGCTGATGATGGACAGGGAGAGGCCGATCAGGATGTGCAGAATCGAACCGAGAAGATAGGCAAGGAAAATAAGAAAAAAGTCGAAGAACAGCGCGTTGATTTCCGCGGTTTCCATGAACGCCATCTCATCTGACATCGTGAAAGCCATCGCTCCAAGGATGAAAATGATCGGAATCAACTGGACGATAAGCGCCGAAATGACTTTCGAAAACACCAGATACGCCGATTTCATCGGTGAGAATACGAACGGAAGCAAAGTGCCTTCTTCCCGATCGATGAACAGAGAAATCGAGAAAATGATCACGGGAAGAATGAAGATGCTGACATAAATGAAGTTCGAGGGGTCGAGGGCCGGAAAAAGGGCGATCGCCAGCGTAAAGATGACTGTGAGGACAAAGATGAAAAGGATGATCCGATAACTCCAGAGCCGTTTCAAGTCGCTCCAAACCAGATGGATGAAAGTCTTCATTGCAGTCGAACCCCCGTTTCCTTGCGGAATATTTCGTTGCCGATGTTTTTGACCGTTTCGATTTTGACGATGGTTTTCGTTTCGACCAGATTGCGGAACCGCGGTTCGGCCAGCGAACCGGCGGAAAACAGTGCTTGGCGGATGATTCCATTTTCTTCGTATTCGACGAGGATGGATGGCTGACCGTATTTTTGCTGCAAATCCGTCACGTTTTCAATCTTGACCACGCGACCCTGGGAGAGGAAAAATACGCGGTCCGCGACTTCCAGCGCTTCGTCCATGCGTGATGTTGATAATACTATTGTATTTCCATTATGCTTGCATTTCAATAACAATCGGTAAATTCGTTGTTTATCCGTTTCATGGAGCAAGGCTAAAACGTCATCAAGCAAGATGGTTTTATGGCCGGATGCGATCATCCGCAATAAATCGGTCTTGATACGGGCGGCATCCGTCAGCCGGTCAAACCGGATGTCGGCCACTTCCGTGAGCCCCAACAGGTCAAGCCAAGCAAAAACCTGCTCGGGCGAAATGTCGGGAGATCGTCGCTTCAGCATCTGGCGCGGCGTCGACCGCCATCGGATCGGTGAAGGCACGATGGCAAGGTTTCCCTCTCGATCTTTTTCTTTTCGACTGATCAGCTGATCCGTGAAATATGAAACCGGTCGTAGGGAAGCATTAATTTTTCCGCCAAGTTCAGCCATCAATGTCCGGTTCCTGGCATCACGATTCCCGACGAACGCCACGATTTCGCCTTCCAGCAGTGAAAATGCCGTTTCCGGCAAAAGCGAACGATCCGATTCAATAGAAAAATCATCTTCTTCCATTTTTAGTATCGTCCGATGATCGACGGTTTTTTTACTAAAACAGCCCGTAATGACTGTATCGGCCAAACGCGAAACCGCCGGCATCGATCCGTCGGCCGATAACATTTTTCCGAAACTATGGAAGATCAGTCTCCCTAGGCGATTGAATACATCCGCATCGACCTTGGCAATTTCTGGATCGCTTTCAAGGCGGATTGCGGCATCCTTGAGATGTTGCTCGATGGGAGAAGCGCCGCATGACTGCCGGATTTCATCGCGTAAAGCTTCCGGTTCATGAAAATTGGAATCATATAAATCGAGATAACGTCGATCGATCGCCGCTAAGGCAACGCAAGATGAAAGTATTACAGCGGTGGCGTCGCGAAGATTTGAGGTGAATTTAAGGGTTTGGAAGGAATCGTCAAGGAGCATCGAGTGCTGGGTGTATAAATCTGCGATAAGAGCTGTGTATAAATCCTTTTTTTCCGAGAACCGGTAATAAAAACTGCCCTTATTGAATCCGGAACGTTTCAGAATTTCATTAAGCGATGCCGATTCGAAACTTTTCCTGGCGAATTCGTCCAGTGTTACATCCCAGAGTTCATGGTTGCTTTTCAAGAAATAGGTTCTGTCATCCATGACGTTTTTCATCTTCGGACCTCTTTTGTATACCACTTGGTCTATACCATCTGGTATAATTATGAATGATTGCTTTAAAAAAGTCAACCAATTCTTCGATAAATGTTTATTTTCGGCCACTTTTCGACAATTATTAAGATTCCTTCAAATAAAAAGCATCGCCCAAATGGCGATGCTTATTGTTTCGGCTGGTCAACGATATCTTTTGCCGATTTTGCTGATCAGATGCTGTTTTAATACTTCAAAGTCCCCCGGATTTTCAAAATGAGTGAGATCGACGAGATAGCTGTGTCGGTTCATATCGTATATCATCAGGAAATCTTTGTAGGAAGTGATGCGTTCGATCTCTTCATACCGAATCGTCCGCTGTTTGGGTGTCGTGCCTGCTTCCTGCTTGGCCGGATCCACGAATCTGCCGCTGATCGATATTTCTTCGTCTTCGAACAGATAAGTGCGGACAATCGGATTATTGACGATGGGGCTCTTTTTCAGGGCGCGGTTCTGCGAGGCTTTCTGGATCAGGACCGTCAGTCCGGCATAGAGCAATACGAATCCGATCAACATGAGCGCCGTGATCCATTCATTGATGACAAAGGAGTAGATTGCGCCGGCAAGGCCGGCCACGGCGATGATCGAATAGTTTTTCTTAAAAAAATCGATCAGGTAGTAGCGATTATACCGAAGAACCATTTCCTTGTCATATGTCGTTTCGTTATAGACCCGCATTTGGTTTCATCTCCTTATAAGTTCCATTTGCGAAATACGTACGGATAGGCGCCGATACCAATGAATACCATCACGAAATAGCGCAGACCATCGAACAGGACGGCTAGTATTGCCAGCGCGATTTCACCTTCTGCTAGTTCTTCGCCATCGACGATAAGGCCGAAGATGGCCTTCAATCCCAGTCGGATTCCCATGACGACGGCGACGCCGCCGAGGAAACGGATCGCATTTTTCCAAAGCACGTGGTGATTCGTGAATTGGACCTTCTTCGCTTCAAAGCGAATGCCGAAGACGAATCCGATCATCGCGCCGACCATCGTGAAGCTGTCCTTCATCTTGTCGTAAAGATTCTCGGCGTTGGTCAATAGCGCCGTCGCTTCGATCGTGAGGACATGATAGACCAACACCGTGCTGGCAACGATGGCCCCGATGGCGGCGATGTAGACATAGAGTTTTCTTGCTTGATCGGCGTGTTTCGTGAAGAAGCGATGGAAGACATACGCAAGCAATATACCCAATCCGGCACCGACGAGGACATCGGTCAGATAATGGGCGCCAAGATACATGCGGCTCAACGCCACTACGAAGATGATGACGGCCGTAGCGATTGTGAGCCAGCGTTTCCGCAGCCAGAAGGACAGACTGCTGAACACCGTCGCCGCCCCCTGGGTGTGTCCTGAAGGAAAGGAGTACCCACCCGCGGTATCGGGACGGATGTTGCGGACGCCGGCCCCGGTCGCTTCGACGTAGGGATCCTGAACATAGGGACGGGCGCGCTGGACGATCGTCTTGATTGCACTGTTGAGAAACAGGGAAACGAACACGGTCACGCCGACGTACTCGCCGACTTTCTTGTCATGACACCAGTACAGAAACCCGAGCGCTGCGATGATGACCAGTTCCTCCCCGAACATCGTGAAGAATTGGAACATCGTATCAAAGAACCCGTTGGAGAAGCTTTGCAGCCAGTGAATCAGATTCAGTTCAAACGTCATCATTTCCACGCTCCTTTGCGAAGACGAATGTTTCGATTGCGGCGGCAACGCCGTCAAATCTGTTGGAGAGAGTGATATGGACCGCGGCCGCCTTGACGGCCGGCTTGGCGTTTCCCATCGCGATGCCGACGCCGGCGGCAGCGATCATCGAGATGTCGTTTTCCTCATCGCCGATCGCGATGACGTCTTCACGGGGGACGCTAAGGATGCTTGCGAGATTTTTCAAAGCGGCGCCTTTCGATCCATCCACATGGACGAATTCCAGCAACCGATCCCAGGATTTGAACGTCGCGAAGCGTTTCTGAAAGGATGTCGGAAGCATTCCCCGCAGCGCCTCAAGGCGCTCCGCATCGTCGAGAACAAGCACTTTGTAGACATCGTCATAGCGATCGTAATCCGCCATGGACAGCCTCACGACCGGTTTTTGTTCCGCCGGGTCGGGAACGAGGTAGGTGACGATATCATCGGAAAGATAGAGTTTTCCGACGGCATAGACATGAAGCTTGAACCCGCGGGGCACCAGTTCGGCGGCGATGGCGCGGACGTCGTCCCGATGCAGCGTTTTCTGCATCAGCACCGTAAAGGGAAACGTGCGGACCGTAAGGACGCCGTTATAGGCGATCAGAAAGGCCCGATCGTATTCCATCAGTCCGAGCGGCTGCACGATCCGGATGATTTCGGCATACGTCCGCCCCGAGGCAATGACGAGAAAATGATGTTCGGTTTTTAGCTGATCGATCGTCGCTTTGACTTTTTCCGTGATTTTGCCATATTCGTTCAATAAAGTCCCATCGAGATCAAGAGCGATGATTTTTGCCATAGTTTCCTCCGGATGCTGACCTTGGAAAGGTAGACGTTCCGTTTCTTATCGTGATGCAGCAATGATGGCCAAAGGAATCAGTCGTGGTTTTTCGCGTTGGCATCCAGGCGTTTGAATTCCGCCATTTTATCAAACACGAGCTGTTCCACGCGTTTGGCGAGGACGACGGTATCAACATCCCGATACTCTGCGGGCGTGATTGCTGGAAAAACGTGAACCCGGACCGTGACCGGCAGAATCCGGCCTTTCCGGTTGATTTCGTGCATGCCATAGACACAGACGGGGATGATGTCCGCATCCGCTTTGGTGGCCAGTTTGAAAGACCCGGGTTTGAATTCGATGATATCGTTGGAATAGGTGCGTCGGCCTTCCGGGAAGACGCCATACGGCAGGCCGCCCTTGACGCGCTTGATGCCCTCGAGGATCGAGTTCAACGCGCTCCGGTCGGCACCGGGGGAAATCGGGATGCACCCGAGCGATTTGAGCGTCCGGCCGACGATCGGCATCTTGAAAAGCACTTCCTTGGAAATGAAGGACATCGGGCTGTTTTTGAAGAGCATCTTGATATACATCGGGTCGGAAGCTTCGATGTGATTGGAATACATGACGTACCGGTTGTGCTTGGGGACGTTTTCCTTCCCTGTGGCGACGAGCCGGACACGCAGGATCAGCAGGCAGTAATACTTTCCCAACGCGATGACGAACCGGTGCTTGAACATCTTCCGGGGATCGCTTTTTTCAAAGACGAGCATGACGAAAAAGAATGCAAGCACGATCAGCACCGCAATGCCGACGAAAAAGCCGAGCATGACGCCGGCGAACGCCAGGACGCCGAGAAAGCCCTGGGGGTGAGTGCCATATACCGCATAGAGAACGGTCAATCCTGCCGTCAATAACCAATGGATGAGAGCAATCAACATCGTCAGTGCTTCCTTTCGTAGATGCAGAACATAAGATCGGGTTCGTCCCGTTCGGAGACGAGACGGAAATCGGAAAGATCAAAGGGGCCAAGGAAGACATCGCCGTCGTGGGCTTTCTTGACGTAGGTGATGTAGAGGCGGTCGGCATAGGGGAAAGCGAGCTCATAGATCGTTTTTCCACCGATGACGAACACTTCTTCGGTCCGTGGTTCCCGGAGATATCCGATCAGGTCGGAGACGACCTTGATTCCGGGATCGGCGAGCGGCTCAAGCGATGCGACAACTGTCGTGCGCTGCGGCAGCGGTCTGCCGTTGCGGGCCAGGATCGAACGGTAGGTCGCAAGCCCCATCAGAACCGTTTTATGAAGCGTCGTGGCCTTGAAATACTGCAGATCCCGAGGATAGTTCCAGGGTAGTGCGTTGCCTTTGCCGATCAGGCCGTTCGGGTCGATCGCGTATATCATGCTGATCATCAGACGGCCACCTTTCCTTTGATCGCTGGATACGGTTCATAATCGCTGAGGCGGATGTCTTCGAAACGGAAATCGGTAATGTCGGCGACCGGTCGGGTGAAAGCGAGGCGCGGCAGCGTTTTCGGCGTCCGAGTCAACTGTTCGGCGATCTGGTCAAGATGATTGAGATAGATATGGCAGTCCCCAAACGTATGGATGAATTCACCTGGCTCGAGGCCGCAGACGGTGGCGACCATCAGCGTCAGGAGCGCATAGGATGCGATATTGAAAGGCACGCCGAGGAAAGCGTCGGCGCTCCGCTGATACAGCTGACACGACAGCTTGCCTTCGGAAACGTAAAACTGGAAGAGCGTATGACAGGGTGGGAGCGCCATCGACCGGATTTCTGCGGGGTTCCACGCGGAGACAACGAGCCGGCGGCTGGACGGATTGGTTTTGATTTCGGCAATGACTTCGGCGAGCTGGTCGATAAAGGTGTCTTCCCCCCGGTAGGCGCGCCATTGACGACCGTAGACAGGGCCAAGTTCGCCGTGTTTCCGGGCGAATTCAGCATCCTCCTTGATCTTCTTCGCAAAGGCTTCGATCGTTTCACCGGCATAGTCGGGTGATGCCTGAAACGCCGCAAAGGGCCAGTCATTCCAGATCCGGACGTCATTCTGGACGAGATAGCGGATGTTCGTGTCGCCCCTGATGAACCAGAGCAGTTCATGGATGACCGATTTCATATGGATCTTCTTCGTCGTCACGAGCGGAAAACCCGCCTGCAGATCGAACCGCATCTGATAACCGAAAGTCGAAATCGTCCCGGTATGCGTGCGGTCGTCCTTACGGACGCCGTGGTCGAGGATGTGCCTGAGAAAGTCGAGATATTGCCGCATCGAACATCACCTAAAAATCATTATAGCATTTTCCCGACGTGAAAAAAAGAAAAAGATACGTTTCCGTATCTTAGTCCTTGCTGGAACTGATGAAGGATATTTTCTCGACGATGATTTCCGGGTAACTGAACGTTTTCTTGTTTTCCATCACGTATTCCTTCTGCGCCAGGCGCGCCTTGACGCCGATGATCGATCCTTTCTTGCAGTAGTCGACTGTGGCTTCGGCGACGCCTGACCAGAGCGTGCAGTTGAAGAAGTCGGTTTCATATTCGTTGGTTTCTCCGCTTTTAAAGCCGCGCTGAACTGCGATCCTAATCGTTGCGACGGATCGCCCTTCCTCGGACTTGCGGAGTTCGGGATCGTGGGTCAGACGACCCACGAGAATGACTTGGTTTAGCATGGTTGCCTCCTTCTGGCGAATGGTTTGACTCCATTCTAGCAAGAGGTCCTTGGATCGCCTAATCACGGGCATCGACGGCGAGACCACCACGGTGTCCGTTTTTTCGCAAACATTGCCCACTGCCGTTGATCCTAACCGGTCTCTTCGCCCGATCCGCTCCAGCATCCGGAAAATTCACCCCGATACGGTCAAAAGAAAAGCCCTTGCGGGCTTCGTCTGTTAGAATTTGAATCCGCCGTCCTGACGTTTTTTTGCTTCGACCTCGAAATCGGCTTTCTTTTCCATCCGGATCGCATTGGCAACGATGCTGTCGGGGAAGGTGGCGATGATGGTGTTGATTGCGCCGACGGTGGCGTTGTAGAGCCGGCGGGCCGCCTGCAGCTGTTCCTCGGTATTGGCGACGCCGACCTGCAGGTCTTTGAAGAGCACGTCGGCAATCAGCGTCGGATGTTGTTCGATGATATCGTCGATGCCCTTGGCGACGGCATCCATCTGGCTCAGGAATTCTTCCTTGTCCCTGATCGATGCGTTCATCGGGATGCCGTTTTGCCATTGAATCGTTTTTTTAAGCGCTTTGTTTTCCTGTTTGGTCTCTTCTTTTATTGTCTCCAGCAGTTTCATCAGGATGGCAAAGCGTTTGGTCAGGGCGACGTCGATGCCGGATTCGGCTTCCTGCACTTTCAGTGCGAGACTGCGCAGGCGGTTCATCGTTCCGACGAACCAAAGGATGATGATCAGAATCAGGGCGATGATGGCGATCGCGATGATCGTACCGGTTTCGATTTGGGCAAACATGGGTCATCCTCCTAAGGGTGTTGATTCGATAGGATGCTTGCAGACGCGTTGATCGATCATACGGAGCGTGATGATGCCTAGTTGTTGAATTCCCTATCCGTTTGGTTGCGGACGGGTTCGTTCACCGGAAGAGGATGCACGCCTTGACGGCTTTCTGCCAGCCGGCATACAGTTCTTTCCGGAGTTTGGCTGATAACATCGGCTTGTAGATTTTATCGATGCCCCACATCGCCTTGATCTGCGGCAAGGTCCAGAAGCCGACAGCGAGCCCGGCAAGATAACTCGCTCCCAGAGCGGTCGTTTCGCTCGTCACCGGCTTGTCAATGTAGGTGTTGAGGATGTCGCTTTGGAACTGCATGAGAAAATCGTTGTTTGAAGCGCCGCCATCAACGCGAAGGCGATTCAGCTTAATCCCGGATTCGCCTTCCATGACGTCAAGAACGTCTTTCGTCTGGAAGGCGATCGCCTCGAGGGTGGCGCGGACGATGTGTTCGCGTTTCGTGCCGCGCGTGATTCCGAAGATGGCGCCTTTGACGTCCTTTTCCCAATAGGGGGTGCCGAGGCCGACGAACGCCGGGACGAAATAGACGCCGAGGCTGCTTTCGACTTCCTTGGCGAAGGTTTCGGTCTCCGCGGAATTTTTGATGACCTTGAGACCGTCGCGAAGCCACTGAACGGCCGATCCACCGACGAAGATCGATCCTTCGAGGGCATAGGTGATTTCATGGTTGATGCCCCAGGCGATTGTCGTCAGGAGGCCTTTGTCCGAACGAATCGGTACTTTCCCCGTATTCATGAGGATGAAGCAACCCGTACCGTAGGTGTTTTTGACGTCGCCGGCATTGAAACAGGTCTGGCCGAAGAGCGCCGCTTGCTGGTCACCGGCGATTCCGGCGATCGGGACTTCGGATCCGAAGAACGCATTCTTCGCGGTCATTCCGTAGATCATCGAGGAATCGTGGACTTCCGGCAACATCGAAGCCGGAACGCCGAAGATCTGCATTAGTTCTTCGTCCCAGGCGAGCGTATGAACATCAAAGAGCAACGTGCGGGAAGCGTTCGAATAATCGGTGACGTGGCGCTTGCCATGGGTCAGGTTCCAGACGATCCACGTATCGATCGTGCCGAACAGCAGTTCACCCTGATCGGCGGCCTGGCGCGCTCCCTTGACGTTGTCAAGAATCCATTTGATCTTCGTACCGGAAAAATACGGATCGATTAATAACCCGGTTTTTTGTTTGACGACTTCTTCGTAACCGGCCTTCTTCAGTGTTTCGCAGATGCCGGAAGTCTGTTTGCTCTGCCATACGATCGCCTTGTAGACCGGCTCGCCGGTCTTCTTATTCCAGACGACGGTCGTTTCCCGCTGGTTGGTGATGCCGATG
Organism: uncultured Candidatus Izemoplasmatales bacterium; assembly: GCA_964519115.1. Lineage (GTDB taxonomy): Bacteria > Bacillota_I > Bacilli_A > Izemoplasmatales > Hujiaoplasmataceae > UBA12489. Next base: position 2,754 of record CAZFHR010000016.1, on the reverse strand, counting down.
CCGGCGATCTGGCTGGGGCTGATCTTCGCTTTCATCAGGCATTCGCTGATGCATACGGAAACCGATGCCCAGATTTCGGCGGGATCGTGGAGTACATATCCTGGTTCGGGGAAATACTGGGGGAATTCATGCTGACTCAGGCAGGTGATGAGGCCGCGTTTGTCAAACAGAACCGCCCGCGACGAAGTCGTGCCCTGATCAATTGCCAATATATATTTTTCCATCTTCATCACCCCGTGTATTTTATTATATCAAATCGTCTTTAATAATGAAACGCTAAATGATATAATGATAGCGAAGTCCATACGTCACATCGAGGTGTATCTGATGGAAAAAAACGTCTTCAACAACTCGCTTGGCAACCCGATCCACGTCTATCTTTACGAACCCACGGTCCAGCCCTTCAAAGGCGTCGTCCACCTGATTCACGGTGCGAGCGAACACTTCGCCCGCTACGGTCTTTTCGCCGAATACCTGAATCAGAACGGCTATGTCGCCGTCGGCTGCGACTTCCTCGGCCACGGTCTTTCGACCGACACCAACGATTACGTCCATTATGCCGACAAGCACGGCGACGTGATCGCGCTCGAATCCCTGACGATCGTCCAGGATTTCATCAAATCGCGCTATCCGGAACTGCCGGTTGATGTCCTCGGCCACAGCATGGGGTCCTTCCTCGCCCGCCTCATGATCCTCAAAAAACCGGAGTTTTATCGGAAGGCGGTCATTTCGGGAACGACGACGATGCCCGTTGCCACCACCAAGATGGGGATGTTCCTGTGCAACGTCATCGGCTTTTTCAAAGGCCCGAAATACGTTTCCAAAATGGTCCAGAAGATGGCGATCGACGCCTGCCCGGCGAAGATGCGCAAAGACGGGATCATCAAAGACCGCGACGTCGAGTGGCTGACCAAGAACGTCGACATCCAGAATTACTACTTCAATTCGCCGATGTGCGGCCAACCTTTCACCGTCGCCGCCAACCGCGACATGTTCAAGTGGATCGCCTTCATCGACACGGCCAAAAACATCGCCAAAGGCGACAAGTCGATGCCGCTCTTCTTCATTTCCGGTGCCAACGACTCGCTTTCCAACTATGGCGAAGGCGTCAAGAAACTCGTCGCCCTCTTCCAACAGCTCGGATACGCCGACGTCACGATGAAACTTTATGAGAACGACCGCCATGAAGTGTTGAACGAACTGGACAACGCCAAGGTATACGCCGACGTCCTCGCCTTCCTCAATAAATGACCATCAACCCGGACGCCGCGCGCATCCGGGTTTTTTCATGGCTACGGCCGTCTCAGCGTCTCGCCGATCGAGACGAAGCGGTCATTGGCGACGATCACATGATCGGCAAGACGGATCTGCATCAATTCGCCGATTTCCCGGAAGCGGACGGTGACCTCGATGTCCTGCGCTGACGGCTCCGGATCACCTGAAGGGTGATTGTGGACGAGGATGAACTGATGCGCCGAATATTTGACGGCGTATTTGAACACTTCGCGCGGATGGACGAGCGACTGGTTGAGACTGCCGATGAAAAGCGTCCGTTTCGCCACCAACTGCAATTTGGCGTCGAGGTACAGGGCGATCATGACTTCCTGCTTCAGCGGCGCCAGTTCGTCGCGGACGAAGCAAAACACTTCCTTGGCGGTGGCGATGCGCGGTCGCTCGCGCGTATCCATGAGCGCCCGCCTGCCCAGTTCGAGCGCGGCCTGGAGGACGATCGCCTTCGTCATCCCCACGCCTTTCCGGTCGGCCAGTTCCGAAAGCGTCAGTTCCCGCAATCCGGAAGCCGTCCGCGCCTCGTTGAGGACGCTTGACGCCACTTCCAGGACCGACACATCCTTCGTCCCGGTGCAAAACAAAATGGCGATCAGTTCCTGCGTTCCCAGATTTTCCGCTCCATATTTCACCAGCCGTTCCCGCGGCCGTTCCGCCGCCGGCATTTCTCTGATCTGATACATCGTATCATCTCCCTGATAAAAACATCGCGGCCCGGAAGGTCGCGATGTCTTTTTCATGGAACGAGCAGTTTGCGGATTTCGGAAATGAAGTAGAGCGAGCCGCAGACGAGCAGGATTTCATCCTTCCCGAGATTTCTGAGGGTTTCGAAGGCTTCGCGGAAATCGTCATGACGGAACTTACATGGATGCCCGCTTTCAGCGAACAACTCTTCGGCCGTGGCGGAACGGTGATAGTCGATCTGGGTGAAGTGGAATTCATCGACGAACCCATCGAGTTCACTCACGATATGAGGGTGATCCTTGTCCTTCATCATGCAGAACAGACATTTGACGGTTTTCCCCGGAAACACCGCCCGCACCGCCGGTTCGAGGGTCTCGAAGGCGCCGATGTTATGGGCGCCGTCCAGGATGATCTTGTGGCCGAAGATTTCGAACCGTCCCGGCCAGGTCGTCCGTTTCAGGCCATCATAGATATTACGCTCCGATACCCGCGTTTCCCCGTTTTCTACGAGAATTCGCACCGCTTCGATCGCGAGGCAGGCGTTTTTCACCTGATGCGCCCCCGCGAGCGCCAGATCGTACGTCTGGCCGCGATAGCCAAAACAGGTCGTTTCGCCGATGCGGACATCGGTGATGTCCCGGATGTCCACGTAAGTCAGGGGAGCGTGCCGTTCGCCGCAGACGGTGGCGAACAGCGGCTGCAGCTGAGGATGGTCCTCCGTCGTGACCAGCGGTCTTCCCAGTTTGACGATGCCAAGCTTGTTGAAGGCGATGCTTTCGAGCG
>CAZFHR010000015.1:0-13733 GCA_964519115.1 uncultured Candidatus Izemoplasmatales bacterium | reverse complement strand
TTATTCATCATCTCTTCATCTCCTGACGCGGGCATTGCCTTCCCAGATGCTGAAGACCTGTTCCTCATCCGCCGGCAGGGCGAAATCATCGAGGAGGGTCGTGGCGAGGGCGCCGCTCGCCCAGCCGAAATGGAGCGCCTTCTCAGCGTCCCATCCTTGCAATAAACCATAGAGGAGGCCGCCGACGAAGGCGTCGCCGCCGCCGATGCGGTCGAGGACCTGGATCGGACGCGGTTCGACGATGCTCCAGGCATCGCCGTCCTTCATGATGGCGCCCCAGAGATGTTCGTTCGCACTCACGACTTCGCGAAGCGTCGTGGCGAAGGTCTTGACGTTCGGATAGGCCTTGCCGACGGCATTGATCATCGCCTGGAAGGCGTCGATCTGGTCGGCGAGGTTCTTACCGCCGGCGGCGGCACCATGGAATCCAAGCGCCAGCTGGAAGTCTTCCTCGTTGCCAATCAGAATGTCGGAAACGGCGGCGATTTCGGCGAAGACCTGGGACAGTTCCTGTTGACGGCCTTTCCAGAAGGAAGCGCGATAGTTGAGATCGAAGGAAATCTTCGTTCCGTTCTTCTTCGCTTCCCGGGCGAGGTTCAGACAGAACGTGGCGGTCTGCGGCGAAAGTGCCGCGACCAGCCCGGAGAGATGGAGAAGTTTGACACCATCATGATCGAACAGATGGTCGAGGTCGAAATCCTTGACATCGAGCGTGCGGCCGACTTCGCCGGCGCGATCGTTGTGGACGCGCGGGGCCCGCAGTCCATATCCCGAATCGGCGATATTGAACTGATGGCGAAAACCCCAGGGTCCGCCCTGTTCGACTTCGGGTCCGGCGAATTCGATGTGCCGGCGGCCAAGATCGTTTTTGATCAATTGGGCGATCGGACTGCCTTTGACGAAGGCGGTGAGGACTTTAACGGGCAGGCCGAGAGCCGCCGCGACGCTGATGACGTTGGTTTCGGCGCTGGTGGCCTGCATCCGGAAAAGATCGGCGATATGCACCGGCTGGCGGTCAAGCGGCGTGATGCGCACGCCCATGCTCGAGGGTACGACGATCGCGTATTTGCTTGCTTTCCTGAATTCCATATTCTTGCCTCCGTTTGCTTTCTTCGTTCAGTTTCTGAATCCTGAATAGAGTAGCGACAGATGTTTTCCGATGTGCCCGTACAGGGCGTCGGCGTATTCCTCGTCATGATTTCGCCACAGGTGGTAGAGCCGCTCCCGGAACCGGGACGAACCGTCGGCGTTCTTGGCGTTGAGAATGAAGCCATAGGTGATGTGGATGAGCTGACGGGCATCGTTTTCAGCGAAGAGACCCGGTAGTTCGGAATCGGAGATCTGATCCAGCGGTCGGATGCGGGACAGATCGGTGGTGACATGATAAAACTTCTTCGCCTCGGGAAACGACGCGATGGCGAAGGCGTGGATCTCCCGATAGAGCGACGGATCGACGGCGGCGACCACTTTCATCGCTTCCAGCCAGTTGGTGCCGGCAGTCTTCACATGGAAATTGCCCTTGGTATACTTGCCGATGAGGGCGAAGACGGAGAACTTGTCAGATCCCGAGTGGATCGACAGTTTGTAACCGAAACGCCGGGCAATTGCCGCATGGATTTTCAGTTCCCGTTCGAAATCCGCCAGATCGCCGGCATAATCGACGCCTTTCTGGAATTCACCGCAGAAACGCGGGGCGAGGGTTGCCAGGTGCACGCCGCGGCGATGCAGTTCGTTGGCAACGAAATAATGCTGCGCCGGTGAAGTCGGCGTGGCGGTTTCGTCGATCGACATTTCAAAATCGGCGTCCGACTTGCTGCCGGCGAAATAGGTTTCGTACATTTTGGCCGCGAATTCGATCGCGGCGCCATAGATCAGAAACGCCCGTTTCAGCGCTGGGATGTCGAATCGGATATGCATGCCCTCAACATCGAAGGATTTCCCAAGATACAGATCGACGAGCTCAAGAGGAAGTTTGACGGTGGTGTCGACTTCGGCATCCGTCATCGTCGCAGCGGCGTTGTCGATATGCTCACTGCAGTCCAATGTGATCATCGTATAGCCTTCGGACAAGGCATATTCGATTTCGGCTGGTTTCTTCAGATGGTCGCCATCGGCGCCGTAGCCGCCTTGATATCCTTCTCGAAAGACAGCGAAGGTGACCGCGTCGAGAACATCCGCGAAAGTGCGGTTGGTCAGCGTCAGTTCACGGATCGACTGCTGGGCGAAAACCGGCTTGGCATCGTAATCGCGGAAAACGCGGATATGCCCCGGCGTCGCGATTCCGAGCCGGTCACCGACGCCGAAGGTCCGTGGCTGCGTCAAAACAGGGGAAGGAGCCGTGAATGGGAATAACTGCCGTAACCGCATCGCCGTGGCATGCGAAAGCGGCGCCTTGACGCCGTTATATCCTGCCGATGAAATGGGCTCGCCGGTGAATTGTTCCGAACCGGGGCCATACGCGATGATGACATCGGCAACGGTTTCTCGGACCATGAACACAAAAAGCCGGCCCACCTGGTTGATGGACGCGGGATAAACGCCCGGCAGCGTCCGGACGTGCGAATTAAGGTCGATCATGTTTCCTCCCTGCACGGTGCCGATGGCACTCCGACAAAAGTCGGATCTCATGCCCCGGTCGTGTGATAAGCAAGTATTTTGCCGTCCGCATAGAAAGACGGCGTCTACAATAATAATGATATCACGAAGCGCGCCCGCCTGTCAAGGTGCTCGAGCGCTTGCGCGCACGAAACGTGCGTAAAAATGAATTGCCAAGCATGGATACGATTCTGTCTGCATCTGAGTCCGCGACTGCAAGTTGCGGATGACTCTTTTCGATTACCGCTGATCGCAACCAGGCATATCTTCCATATCGTTGGTACGAATCGATTCTACTGATGTTGCACGCACCCGATCGGTTTCTTGTGGCAGAAACGCAAATAAACCCAAGAAGATAGGAATCTGAAAAACGAAAAGGATGGTGTAGTTGAAAATGCTGCCCATGATCCACAGGGGAGCTAATATCATATACACCAGTGGAAACAGGAATTCTATAAGGAGCGCCGCCCGCATGAGGAGTCGGTTTTTGAACCCGGTAAACGCGCTCCAACTCAATACGAGTAGAGGAAGCAGCATTCCGGGGATGAAGACATAATCGACCGCGTCTACGTAGTAGGGGGGATATTCCGAATAATCATGCCAAAAAACGATGAAGAAAAAGACAAACATCACAATAAAAGGAAGGCCAGCAAAAATGTATTTTCGATTTCCTTCGATAAAACTGAAAACAAGAAAGGATGTCGCGACAAACAGTACGACCGCCGATAGAAACAAATCAAATGCGTGCGATTTAAAGAAAAACTGATGATTCCATTCAACAAAGACAACCACAGTGGCGACTATCTCGATGACGAGAGGAACGATCATGGAAATACGAAAAGCTTTTAGCATTCTTTCTTTATTGCATAAATGATTGACTTTCTTCATAAGAATTGGCCTCCCACTTGGATAAATGCGTTTGTTCTTACTGCTCCTAACTGTGATTTGAATAGATTGACTCCTTCGGTGGGTTACCAAGGGAGATGTTTTGATTCATGAAATTTCAAGATATAGGAAAAGCAAGCAAATTCCCTGCCAGGATCGAAATTCACCTGGTCAAAAATCTGGATCTCCGGACTGATCGCCGTCAGCCACGTCGTCCGTCTGAAATCGATTGGCTGATGGGGCAAAATACTATGTTCGACGTTACTCATCATCCTGATCGACAAGCCAGCTCCCGCAACTGTTCAAAGCAGTTCTTGAACAGGAATTTGCAGGCGGCGACATTGCGCCACCAGCCGAAGTGAAAGAGCGAGTAACGAGCGTATTTTTCGACTTCCATGATCAGCCCCAGATACCCGAGCATGATGGCATAGCGAATGCGCTCGCTGTCGGTCACGGTGATCGGTGCATCGCTTGCCTCGTTATAGGCCGTAATCGAGTTGACCTTCTTGTCCAGATTCATGTTCATGAATTCGAGGCAGACGAAATCGGCGATCGGATCGCCGAAGAGGCAACGTTCCGGATCGATCCAGGCAAGTTTCAGTTCGCCGTCTTCGTTTTCACAGATGATGTTCGGAGCCCAGACATCGAAATTGATGAGCCGGCTGGGCACAGTTTCCAAGATCGAACGGTTCTGTTCGATGTAGTTCAGCAGTTTTTTTCCGTTTCGACTCCTTCTGCCGAATCGTCGCCCATCGTTGATGAGATTGTCTACCATCGCGACCAGCGCCAGATACCAGCTGTCGTGAAGGCCGTTTTGGCGATACCCGAAGCGTTCGCCCTTGACGGCGTGCATCCGCGCGACCATGGCGGCCGTCTTCCGTTCGACGGCGGCTTTTTCAGCACCCGAGAACCCCACTTGGTCAAGCGATCTGCCGGCGAGCCGTTCCATGATGAAATAGGGAACCGGGACGTGACTACACGTGAAGTCGACATGGTAGATGTCCGGGATCCTGATGTGAGCCTGATCGCGCATCAGGGAATAATAGAAAATTTCCTGTTCCATCATGTCGGTCTCATAGGTCAAGGTCCGGGAGCATCCCAGCGGCGCCATCTTGATGGCATAGCCCTTGTCGGCCGCATCGACGGCATAGAGGGTGTTGAATTCACCGGCACCGAGTGGCGCGATGTTTCTTGCGCCTTCGATTCCGGCCAGAAGGAACAGTTTTTCGATCGTTGCACTATCCGTAACGAATTTGCTTCTGCTTTTCATTCTATCCCTCCGCTCCTAGTGTATCGTAGGTCTCTGACAAGGTTCGGTCTGATCGCCGATTGATGACAAACGCTATTCCGACTCACATGATAAATGTTCCTGTCCTGCCACTCTGTGTGCTCTAGCGTCCAATCGAAAGAGCGAAACTAGAGTTTTTAGAATGATGATCGAATCAGTCAATGGCATCTGATGCGAGCCGCGTAAAGTAGTCGCCAAGCAAGGTTTCCATTCGCGGACCCCACCACTGAGAATACCCGGCTTGGGTCGGATGCACGCCGTCGGCCATGAAGCGGGCATAGTCTTCTGCGCCGACCTGGTTCATCCAAGGATCGTGCCACAGATCGATGACGCCGATTTGCCATATCCTTTGAATATCCAACAGGAGCGTGACCATATCACCATACGCTTCACTCGCAAAGCGGGTTCCAGTGAAGAACAGGACCGGACACGCCCATGTTTCACGGGCATAGGCGATGATGAATTCGATGGCACCGGCGATGGTCATCACGTTGTAATCGGCGAGACTCCCCCTGCCGGTGATGACGCCCAGACGATGATTCTGCCCGGCGTCGTTCGTCGACAGCTGGACCACGAGGGCATCCGGACGAAACTGCCGATCGAGATTCTTCAGGCGTGAAACATAGGATTGAGCATCGATGTCGGCCAAAGTCGTTCCGGAAACCGCCGCTTTGACACAAAGGCATCCGGAGTGATCGGACAGATATTCCACAAAAGAGACTCCTTCCGGTTCGCAGCCGAAAGTGACGGAAGATCCGAGAAAAAGCAGTTTCTTTCCAGACAGAGGGCCCGACTGCGGCAAAGCGACGTCCTCGTCATGGTTCGATGTTCTTGCGTGATCACGATTTGCCATGTTTTCCCTCAGTTCGCGATGGATATGCCTATCTTTTCTTTCCATATGGATTCATCAAATGCAGTGCAACGGTCGCCGTCCCGGTTTCAAAGGCCGGGTCTTGGACGCTGCCGATCGTTCATTCGGAATAGTTCTCGATGAAGATCTGGACGATCTTCGGATCAAACTGCGTACCGGAGCAGCGCCTGATTTCTGCGAACGCCGCTTCCTTGCTCAACTGCAGGCGATAGGACCTAATCGAGGTCAGGGCATCATACGCTTCGGCCACGGCGAGGATCCTGGCGTCGAGGAAAATGGCTTCCCCCTGAAGTCTGCAAGGATATCCGGTGCCGTCCCATTTCTCATGATGTTGCTGCACGGTTTCGGCGATGCCCGCAAACTTGGCGGTCGAACTCAGAATCTGGTAACCGGCTTCCGCGTGGTTCTTGATCTTGGCCCATTCGATGCGCGTCAATTTGCCTTTTTTGTGCAGAACCGCTTCATCGATGGTGATTTTCCCGATATCGTGCATCATGCCGGCGATTTTCAGCCGATGAATTTCCTTGGGAAGCAGGCCAAGATAGTTCCCGATCTTTTCGCAAAGGATGCCCACGCTTTTCGAATGTTCCCGTTCAAAACGGTTTCTTTCGAACAATGCCATCAGGATCTTGACCACGGTGTTGCCGACGAGGCTGGTCTTGCTGGCCGTTTTCTCACGCATCAGTTCCTGTTGCGCCTGATGGCTGACATCCGTCATTTTTTCAGTTCTATGATGCTTTGTTCTGGAACCGAAAGCAACGGAAATCATAAGCGGATTGAAAGGATCATGGAGTATCTGATCCTTCATTCGTTCCAGGATTTTGACTGCCGTCGCTTCATCGGTCTTCGGCAGGATGAGCGCAAATTCGTCATTGGCGATCCTCGCGACCACATCCTCCGGACGGCCGGACTGCAAGAGGATCGCAGCCACCGATTTCAGCAGTCGATCGCCGACGGCGTATCCCATGGCATCATTGAGCAGTTTGAGTTTGTTGACGTCGCAGAAGGCAATCGTCAGCGGCAGGTTTTCTTCGCTGTCGCTTCTGATCAGTTCTTCCCGGAAGAAATGCCGGCTGGGCAATCCGGTCAGTAAATCGATGTGTTCCTGCCGAGTCATTTCTGGATCTGACGGCTGGCTGGCGCCAACATCAGCCAATCCCGAATCAAGAGGACCGGCGTCGCCGGCTTTGGAAGGGATGCCATTGACGACCGGTTTTTCGTGCTTTTTATGATTTCCCATGGAAAATGGATTTTCAATTTTAGTCATCGCGGCCTCACTTCCTCGCTGGATCGTCATTGCATAAGGATGGATATTCTTCCCTATGTATTATACTCGGCGTTTTTCCAATCGTCTACCTTCGTTATCAAAATCGGCAGACAAAAAGGATCTTCCTTCTTTCCGCCAGGATTCCCGGATCATCCCGGGGTGCGGATCAAAAGTCCAATCCCGTTCGCATCTTCTATTCCTCACTGCGTTATGATCGATAGAACAAAGACTTCCAAATCATAATAACATTCGGTTCGGCGATGTCCTATCCATCTCGCTTACCCGAAACGGTGGTTCCGCCGCAGGGCCGGCTAGTCGTTCAGGCCTTTGCCGTCCAGAATCTGCGCCATGCACTTCTCTATCCTGGAGGTGCGCGTTTGCGATTGTTTGGGTGCGGAAAAATACAGGTTATATGCCCTTCTCCGTCCCGGCGTCAAAGCATCGAAGGCGGTTTTCAGCGCCGGGTTTTCAGCAAGCACCTTTTGAAACTCTTCCGGAAGTCGGAGATCAGTGGCTTTTGTAAACTGGACTTCCAGGCCGGATTTCTCTACTTCGATGGCCGCGGTGATATAGGCTTTGAGAACGGGTTCCAAAGCCACGATTTCACTTCCATCGGTGAAGCGGATCTGCCGTCCTGCCTGCACGTTTTCCGTCTGCTGGATCAACAGGCCGGCGGTGTCGGGCAACAGCGCACCTTTCACGAACAGCAGCGCACAGTATTCCTTGAATCCATGGATGAGAACGACGTTTTTATCTTGCCATGTGTAGCAGGGAACGCCCCACTTCACAGTTTCGGTCAGGCCGCTGTCCAGGGCGATCCTTCTTAGTTTTTCGTATTCCTTCTGCCATTTGGTCGTTTTGGTGATGAAATCGTCGACCAAGGGATTTATTCCGTTCATAGAATTGCCACCTTTCATAGTGGATCATATCCATTATACTCGCTTTTATCGTCAACTTCACGAAGGATGCCTTGACGGCTTCCAGCCTAAGTCAATGAAAAGAGCGGATCCCCGCGTCGTGGGTATCCGCTCCAGCGGTGACGGGACTGAAGGAAGGAAGTTTCCCCCGACTGTTCCGGATCAATAGCCGACGAACACGTCGAAACGGATGCGGTCCGGCTGAATCCCGTGTGCTTCGAGCAGTGCGGTGATGCTGCGGATGAATCCGGGACTACCGGAAAGATAATAGCCAGCGTCGTTCTGCCGTTTGTCGATGGTCTGAAGAATGGCTTTCTGAGTCGGTTCAATGTCGGCGGCGTAAAGGATTTCCAGACCAGCCAGAGATTCGAGTTCGCTATGGAAAGGATAGTTGGCCTCCAGTTCCGAATAAATCAGGACGTCGTGTCCGACGCCCGCGTTCCTTGCCTTTGCAAGGAGCATGCTCCTAATCGGGGTGATGCCGATGCCGCCCGCGATGAAGACAGCCGGCCGCGAAGCGTCCAGAACGAATTCCCCGAGCGGGGCCTTCATCGTGACCTTGTCACCAGGGTTCAGTTCGAGCAGACGGCATTTGAAGTCGCTCGGAACCGCTACGATCCGGGTCGCCACGCGGATGAAAGGTTCGCCGTTTTCGGATGCGATGCTGAAAGCCCGCAGCTTTTTGCCCTCGATTTCCCTGCCGACGATTCCAAACAATCCGAACTGGCCTTCGGTGAAGACAAATCCTTCGGGTTTGGTAAAATCAAAAGCATAGTACTCTTTTTCCAGATGCATGCGTTTTGTCAATGTGATTTCATAGTTAGCTGCCTGATCCACGATACCACCTCGTTCCTATTATACAACATAATGCCATATTGTTCCTGATAAGGAGACAAATCCCGCTTTCAAGAATCAACGGAACCATTCATCCACGTTTCGTCAGCATCTCGAACTTGACAATCATCCGTTCTTTTTCTGTGAATGGCCAGGAAAGCCACCGATGGAAATTCTTCTCCAGTTGCGCTTCCAGCGAGAACAGCCCATAATCGCCCGATCCGAATCCGTATCGGGAAAAGTAGCCGTCATAGAGCGCATCCATTGATGCCGGCGTCGCCAATGCCTTCTGCACTTCAGCATCGAAGGTGGAACCGATCTGGGTCTGGAAGATGTCCGACCACGCGAAGCAGACGCCGGTCGCTTTGAGTAGGCGGGAAATCGCCGCGTTGAAGCGGTCGATGCACCTGGGGAGGATTTCGAGTAGGCCTTCGATGAAGGTCTTCCGTCGGTCTTTGGGTACCTGAGAGGCGTCGATCGAAGCCAGCCAGGTGGTAACGAGCGGTAGAATAAACTGGGTGTAGATCGGCGTCAGGATGATGATGTCGAAAGCTTCGGTAAAACCCGGTGGAAATCGATCCATGGTCAAAGGCACGGTAACTCTTTGCCAGAACCGGCGAAGGTCTTTATGCGAAAAAGGACGGTTAAGAAACGCGCGGGCTTCTGCAAAGAAACCGGCCGCGGGGAAGCCGAGAAAATCCAACGGAATCAGCGCAATCCGGTCTGCGGGGACTTCGTATTTGCGAACTCCCACCGCCATCGCTTCAGCGTCGATATCGGCCAGCGTCAGCGTATCGGCAAGGATGGAAAGCGCATTAAGATCGACGTCATCGCAGTTGCCGGCGCCGAGGACGAGCAGCGAAGCAACCCGCGTGCCTTCCGACAAATGGCTTTGGATCATCGTCGTGATTTCGTCCCGGTAGGGGCGCCATCGCGTAAACCGGTCGGAGCCGTCGGCGTTCAACCGATGATAAAAGCGTTCGATTGTCTCCATGATGCCACCTTTCTCGGATACCCAGTTCGACTTCGTCATTCCACCCTCAAGTGTACCACAAAATCGCCGCAATCCCCACTGTTCGGAATAAAAAAAGCATGACTGGAACGAGAATCAGGGTCGTCTCGGTCGTGGAGTCATGCCTGGATCAAAACCGCCAATGTACCAAAATCAACGGCGTTTTCGTTTCTTAACAGGATCTTGATGTTTTTTTCGAATCCGGTATGGGCGACCACCCGGAAAGTCTTCGCCATGATGTCGACAAAGTCGGTCAGCGTCTGTTTCGGAAGCATCAGACTTAAGGAAAGATAACGGAGAAACAGGTAGGTTCCGCAAAGCGAGACGAAGGCATCGTCAAAGGTCACGGCGTCATCCTGAAACGGGAACTGCCGCATGAATAGGTGATTAATCAGCATCTTTTCGAACAGGATTTCCTGATTCGGCAGCACGGTATCAAAGTGCCTCTGTGCCGCCTCATACTTCGGAAGCAAATCGCCATCGCGGTAATAGGTTTCATTGTCCCGACAGTACTGGGAGATGCTGCGGCTGTTGTCAGCGAACCAGCCGGCGATGTTCAAGAGCAGGCGATAGGTTTGCGGAATATCCCTGACATATTCCGGTACCGAGACATCAATCATCCTCATGTCGGCATACCGGTCGCGATCCAGCGCTGCCATAAGCTTGCCGATCATCAGGATTCTCGTCGTCAGCGGCCGGGTACGGTTTTCCAGAATCTCGAAACAGAATTCCCGCACACGAACATAGAACGATTGGTCCTCATCGGTCAGACCGGGAGTCCGAGCCGGCAGGTCGAAAGCGAGTTCCCGAGTTTCAAAGGTGAGTTTGTCATCCGAAGCAAACAGCAGCTCCAGGGTTTTCTCGCAGCTGTTCGAACAGGAGGACTCGCACGCATAATCGTTTCGCGGCGCCCGCGGATAATAGCGGCAGACCCAGGGGAGGACCTTTTCTCCGCATCGGTACTGAAGCATGCAGTACCCGTTCTCCATCCGGAGTGGACACTCCCCTAGATGATTGTGATTGATTTCAGCGAACCGTTCCGGGGTCGGGTTAAGGACCGGTAGAAAGGTCCTGTCAATCCGTTCCCGCGTCTTCTTGTCGCAGGAAATCCCAAGCAGCGTGTAATACTGCTGACGCGGAATCGTGACACCCCAACCGGAGCAGCAGCAATTCCGACAAGATGCGCCCTTGCACGTAAATCCGGCATAATAATCCGGAATGATCGTTCTTTTCATCGCCGGCTCGTGTTCAAAAGAGCCGTCTTTTATTGCCATGTTTGCATCTCCCAAGCAGTCTGTACGCTACTTTCCCGAATCAATATTATATCCGAAATTTCTGCCTTGTCAATGCCTTTTCAGCATGGAAAATCGCGAGTGTTTTTCACATGCCGACAATGGAAGTGAGACAAAAAGTAAAAAGACTTTTTCTGTATCTAGTTTCATAAAATTCGTTATCTCAACAGTCTGCTTTTTGGGGATCGTATCACATGTCGGAGATGATGCTTCTCATGAATTTTCTAATTTCTCCGATCCTAACCCGGAATTAGTCATATATTCATTTCGTCATCATTTTTTGGCTTTTTTTATTGAAATCGTGGATAACCTGTTTTCTGGGATTTCATTGGAGTATAATGAGAAATAATGAATCCGGGCATGGTTATCTGATGAGCGCCCGGGAAAAGGAGATTTCCCTGATGAAAACGAAACTCTCGCTAGGAAAAAAGATGCGCTTCGGAGTCGGCGATTTCGGTATGTCGATCATCATCGCCTCGCTCCAATTCTACATGCTTTTCTATTATACCGATGTCGTCGGAATCGATCCGGCGATCGCCGGCACGGCGATGCTCGTCGGCAAGCTGACCTGGGACATGATCAATGATGGTCTCTTCGGCTTCATCATCGACAAGACAAAGACGAAATGGGGCAGACAGCGCCCCTATCTCCTCTTCGGCTCGATTCCACTGGCGCTTTCCTTCTGGCTCGTCTATTCGCTCCCATCGGGCATGTCAAACGTCGCCGCCTTCTTCGCGATCCTCGGCACCTTCGTCGTCTTCGACACCTTCGCGACGTTTGTCAACATCGCCTATTCGACGATGACCGCGTCGCTTACCACCGACTATGACGAGCGCACGAGCCTCGCCACCGTACGGATGAGCTTCAATGTCGTCGGTTACATCCTCGGGGCGGGAATCACGACCCTGCTCGCCTCGATCCTCGTCAACAGCACCGGTGTGGACGCCCGGACCGCCTGGAGCATCGTCGGCCTCGTCTTCGGTCTGCTGGCGGCGGCGACCATCCTCATCCCCGGACTGTCGAAGGATCTGAAACCGGTCGTGGACGACACGCCTTCGAAGTTCCCACCGCTTTCATCTCTGTGGTCGACCTTTAAAAACAAGCCGTTCCGGCAGTTCATGCTCATCTCCGGCATCATGAGCGTTGCCTTCATGCTGGTGACGACGATGATGGCCTATTATATCAAATACCAGGTCGACATGGAACCGTCCACCTCGCTCATCATGCTCCTGATGCTCGGAACCCTGGCCCTTTGCCTGGTTCCCTGCAAACTGGTCGCCGACAAGATCGGCAAGGCGAAGACCTACGCCCTTGGAATCGGCATCGCTTCGGCGGCCTTGCTGGTCGCCTTCTTCCTGCCCCATTCCACCTCCGTGATCATCTTCGGCATCGCCATCATCGCCGGCATCGGCTTCTCGGCCCAGTGGGTCTGCCCGCACTCGATGATGCCCGACGTCATCGAGTACGACGAATTGATGACGGGCGAACGCCGTGAAGGCGTGTACTATGGCGTCTGGGGCATGGTCGGCAAGATAACGGGCGCCCTCGGCGCCGCCATCTGCGGCTGGGGTCTCAAGATCGTCGGCTATGTCGACAATGTCGCGCAGACGGATGTCGCCCTCTTTGGAATCCGCATGCTCTTCTCGGTGATTCCTGTCGTCCTCCTCGTCCTCTGCATTCCGCTCCTTCTGCGCTATCCGATCAACCGCAAGACGCATGCGAAACTGATCGAGGATCTCGCCGCCAAACGGGCAGAGCGCAATTCGACGCCGTCGACTCCCAGCCAAAACGGGTGACGAAAATGAACATCGATTATGACGTTCTCGTCATCGGCGGGGCCACAACGGGCAGCTACTTCGCTAGAGGACTCGCCGTCCGCGGATACAAAGTCCTCGTCATCGACGTCCGTCCGGAAACGGAAATCGGTGCGAAATACGATATCTTCCATATTGCCAAACCGGATTTCACGCGTTTCGGACTCCCGGATCCCGTCGCGGGTGAGGACCTCGCTTTTGAATTCTCCGGCAGCCGCACCTTCTCTGCCTTCGGTCATCATCCGAAAATAGGAACGGGAACGGTCGTCGGGATGCATATGCACGCCTATACCCTGCGGATGAACGCCTGGGCGAAAGCGGCCGGGGCGGAATTCCGTTATGAGACGCGCTTCCTTGATTTCATTTACGAAGATGGGAAAATCGCCGGCGCGACGATCCTTGAACATGGTGAAAAGAAAGAGGTCCGGACGCTGCTCGTGGCGGACTGCTCGGGCATCCCCTCCGTCGCCCGGACGAAACTGCCCGAAGGCTATGGCGTCGAAACCTTCGCCATCGGCCCCAAGGACATGTTCTACGTCATCCTCCGCTATGTGAACTATCTCGATGAATCTGATTATCTCAAGGGTAGCCGCTCCTGGACCTTCTACAAGACCTGGGAAGCCCCGCAGGCCGATCCCCGCGGCGCGATTCTCGGCATCGGCGCCAACTTCGGCTTTGATTTTGCAGAAAAAATCTATCAGAAGTTTGAAGCAGCGATTCCGCTTCCCCGCCACGTGCTCGATCACAAGGAAAGGGGGACGACACCCTATCGGCGTCCGCCCTATTCGTTCGTTGCGGATGGATTCATCGCGATGGGCGACGCCGCCTGCCTCACCAAACCGCATGCCGGCGAGGGCGTCACGTCCGCGATGGTCCAGGCGGACATCGCAATCGAAGTCATCGATGGTCTTTTAAAAAAAAGACACACTTCTCGCAATGTTTCCGAACCAACACTTTT